>NZ_JBFBCB010000004.1:0-253425 GCF_040682975.1 Streptomyces sp. NPDC051051 | reverse complement strand
GGCGGCCCCCGCGACGGCGAGAGGATCGAGAAGCGCCAGGTGCGCTACCGCACCGTCGGCGACATGTCCTGCACCGGCGCCGTCGACTCCGACGCCGACACCATCGACAAGGTCATCACGGAGATCGCCGCCTCCCGGCTCACCGAACGCGGCGCCACCCGCGCCGACGACAAACTCTCCGAGGCCGCGATGGAAGACCGCAAGCGCGAGGGGTACTTCTAGAGATGACCGCTGTGACAGGCACCACCGTCGACACCCTGCGCTTCGCCACCGCCGGCTCCGTCGACGACGGCAAGTCCACCCTCGTCGGACGGCTGCTGCACGACTCCAAATCGATCCTCACCGACCAGCTGGAGGCCCTCGCACAGGCCTCCCGCAACCGCGGCCGGCACGCCCCCGACCTCGCGCTGCTCACCGACGGCCTGCGCGCCGAACGCGAGCAGGGCATCACCATCGACGTGGCCTACCGCTACTTCGCCACCCCGCGGCGCCGCTTCATCCTCGCCGACACCCCCGGCCACGTGCAGTACACCCGCAACATGGTCACCGGCGCCTCCACCGCCGAACTGACGGTGATCCTCGTCGACGCCCGCAACGGCGTCGTCGAACAGACCCGCCGCCACGCCGCGATCGCCGCCCTGCTGCGCGTCCCGCACGTGGTGCTCGCCGTCAACAAGATGGACCTCGTCGGCCACGACGAGTCCGTCTTCGCGGCGATCGCCGAGGAGTTCACCGCCTACGCGGGCGACCTGGGCGTTCCCGAGGTCACCGCGATCCCGATCTCCGCGCTCGCCGGCGACAACGTGGTCGAGCCGTCGGCGACCATGCGCTGGTACGGCGGCCCGACCGTGCTCGAGCACCTGGAGACCGTGCCGGCCGCCCACGACCTCACCCACCGCCCCGCCCGGCTGCCCGTGCAGTACGTCATCCGCCCGCAGACCCCCGAACACCGCGACTACCGCGGATACGCCGGCCAGATCGCCGAAGGCACCCTGCACACCGGGCAGGAGGTGAGCGTGCTGCCCTCGGGCCGCACCTCCAGGATCGCTGCGATCGAACGGCTGGGCCGGCCCGTCGACAGGGCCCGGACCCCGCAGTCGGTGACCGTCCTGCTGGAGGACGACCTCGACGTCTCGCGCGGCGACCTGATCGTGCCCGCCGGCCACGCCCCGGCCACCACACGCGAGGTGGAGGCGACCGTGTGCCACGTCGCCGACCAGCCGCTGACCGTCGGCCACCGGGTGCTGCTCAGGCACGGCACCCGCACCGTCAAGGCCCTCGTCGAGGACATCCCCTCCCGTCTCACCCTCGACGACCTGTCCCAGCACCCGCACCCCGGACAGCTCCTCGCCAACGACATCGGCCGGGTGAGGATCCGCACCGCCGAGCCGCTGCCGCTGGACTCCTACGCCCACTCCCGGCGCACCGGCTCGTTCATCCTCATCGACCCCGGCGACGGCACCACCCTCACCGCCGGCATGGCCGGCGCCTCCTTCGCCCGCCCCGCCCCGGCCGGCAGCCGCCCACCGCACCAGGAGCGGGCGTGACGAGCACACCCCCCGCCCCGGCCGACCGCCTTGCCGACCGGCACCGCGGCCCCGACCGGCACCGCGGTCCTGTCCGGCGCCGCCGTGCCGCCGCCCTCGCCGCTCTCGCGCTGCTCGCCCTCGCCGCCTGCGGCTACGGCTCGAAGGCCAAGGACGACCCGGGCGTGCGGGTCGCCGCCGGCGCCCACAGGATCGACGGCCTGGACTCGGTGCGGATCGGCTACTTCGCCAACCTCACCCACGCCACCGCGCTGGTGGGCAACCGCAAGGGCTTCTTCCAAAAGGCGCTGGGCGCCACCACGGCGCAGTACGCCACCTTCAACGCCGGCCCCTCCGAGATCGAGGCGCTCAACTCCGGCTCCATCGACATCGGCTGGATCGGCCCGTCCCCGGCGATCAACGCCTTCACCCGGTCGCAGGGCAAGAACCTGCGGATCATCGGGGGTTCGGCCTCCGGCGGCGTCAAGCTCGTCGTCAACCCCGACACCATCACCTCCCCGCAGGACCTCGAGGGCAAGAAGATCGCCACCCCGCAGCTGGGCAACACCCAGGACGTGGCCTTCCTCGACTGGGCCGCGCGGCAGGGCTGGAAAATCGACGCCCAGAGCGGCAAGGGCGACGTCTCCGTCGTCCGCACCGACAACAAGATCACCCCCGACGCCTACAGGTCCGGCTCCATCGACGGCGCCTGGGTGCCCGAGCCGACCGCCTCGAAGCTGGTCGCCGAGGGCGCGAAGGTGCTGCTGGACGAGTCCGACCTGTGGCCCGACAAGAAGTTCGTGATCACGAACATCATCGTGTCGCAGACGTTCCTCGAGCAGCACCCGAAGGCCGTCGCGGCGGTCCTGAAGGCGTCGGTCGACGTCAACAAGTACCTCAACGCCCACCCGGACGAGGCGAAGGCGGCGGCGAACGCGCAGCTGAAGGCGGACTCCGGCAAGGCGCTGCCCGCACAGGTGCTGGACCCGGCGTGGAAGTCCATCCGGTTCACCGACGACCCGCTGGCCGCCACCCTGCGCACCCAGGCCGCCCACGCCGCCCGCGCCGGCCTGCTCGACCGGCCCGACCTGAACGGCATCTACGACCTCACCCTGCTCAACGACATCCTCGACGACGCCGGTGAGAGCCCCGTCGACGACGCCGGCCTCGGCGCCGAACCCCCCTCCCCCCGATGACTTCCCAGGAGGTGACGACCATGGCCACCACCCTCACCACGGCCGGTGACGGCACCGCGACCGCCCGGCACGCCGCCCGCATCGAACACGTCTCCAAGTCGTTCCCGGGCCCCGCCGGCACCCAGCTCGTCCTGGACGACATCAGCCTCGACGTCGCACCCGGCGAGTTCGTCACCCTCCTGGGAGCCTCCGGCTGCGGCAAATCCACCCTGCTCAACCTCGTCGCCGGCCTGGACCGCCCCACCACCGGCACCATCACCACCGACGGCCGGCCCGCCCTGATGTTCCAGGAACACGCCCTGTTCCCCTGGCTGAGCGCCGGCAAGAACATCGAACTCGCCCTGCGCCTGCGCGGCGTCGCCCCACCCCAGCGACGCGCCCGCGCCCGCGAACTCCTCGCCCTCGTGCGCCTCGAAGGCGCCCACGGCAAACGGGTGCACGAACTGTCCGGCGGAATGCGCCAACGCGTCGCGCTGGCACGCGCACTGGCACAGCAGAGCAGCCTGCTGCTGATGGACGAACCCTTCGCCGCCCTCGACGCCATCACCCGCGACGTGCTGCACGACGAACTGACCCGCATCTGGCGCGAGACACACCTGTCGGTGCTGTTCGTCACCCACAACGTGCGCGAGGCGGTACGCCTGGCCCAGCGCGTGGTCCTGCTGTCCTCCCGCCCCGGACGCATCGCCCGCGAATGGAGCGTGGACATCGCCCAGCCACGCCGCATCGAGGACACCGCCGTCGCACGGCTGTCCGTCGAGATCACCGAGGAACTGCGCGAGGAGATCCGCCGACATGGCCGGCACTGACACCACGACCGGCCGGGACGGCGACGACCTCGCCGGCCTCGAAGCAGGCCTCGACGCCCTCGACACCCGCCGGCCCACCGCCCGGCCGCTCGGGCAGAGCCTGCGGGAAAAAGTCCTGCCGCCCCTGACCGCCCTCACCCTCGTGCTGGCGGTGTGGCAGGCGCTGATCTCCTTCCACATCGTCGACGACCCGAGCAAACTGCCCTCCCCCCGCGCGGTGGGGGACGTGGTGGCCACGGCATGGCTGGAGGGCGAACTCCTCGGCTACATCTGGACCAGCGTCTCGCGCGGCCTGCTCGGCTTCGGCCTCGCCCTGCTCATCGGCACCCCCCTGGGCCTGCTCGTCGCCCGGGTGCGGCTCGTGCGCGCCGCGATCGGCCCGATCCTGTCCGGCCTGCAGACCCTGCCCTCCGTCGCCTGGGTGCCGCCCGCGGTGATCTGGCTGGGCCTGAACAACTCCATGATGTACGCGGTGATCCTGCTCGGCGCCGTCCCCTCCGTCGCGGGCGGCCTGGTCTCCGGCGTCGACCAGGTGCCGCCGCTGTTCCTGCGGGCGGGCCGCACCATGGGCGCCACCGGCCTCAAGGGCACCTGGCACATCGTGCTCCCCGCCGCCCTGCCCGGCTACGTCGCCGGCCTCAAACAGGGCTGGGCCTTCTCCTGGCGCTCCCTCATGGCCGCCGAGATCATCGCCTCCTTCCCCGACCTGGGCGTCGGCCTCGGCCGGCTCCTGGAGAACGGCCGCAACGCCAGCGACATGGCCATGGTCTTCGAGGCCATCGGGCTCATCCTCGTCGTCGGCATCACCATCGACCTGCTCGTCTTCAGCCCCCTGGAACGCCGGGTCCTGCGCAGCCGCGGCCTGCTGGTGAAGAACTGAAACCACCCCCGCCCCCCGCCCCCCCCGCCCCCCCGCCGCCGTCCCACCCGCCCCGGCCGCCGCCCTGCGGCTCGTCAACCCACTCTCGACCGCGGCTAAAGACAGCGCTGCGACGCTCGTCCGGAACGGCAGCAGAAAGGGGCCACACCGGATGGCTTTCAAGGACGGGCGGGCGACGGTGACCGCAGACGGCTTCGGTTCCGCCAGGCCGGCGCACGACGCACCGGCGGCCGGTGACCGCACCGACCCCCACGACCCCCACGACCCCCCCGCACAGGAACTCCCGGTCCACGCGCTGTCACCCGGACCGCACCTGCGCCGCGGCGGAATCAACACCGCCCACGTCCACCTGCTCGTCGACGCCTCCAGCCACACCCCGCTGCCGCCCGTACTGGTCCAGAAAGACGGCTGGCGCGTCATCGACGGACTCCACCGCCTGGAGGCCGCCAAGCTCCGCGGCGACCACAGCATCAAAGCGCGCCTGGTCGACTGCACCGACGCCGAGGCCCTCGTCCTGGCCATGAAGACCAACAGCGCCCACGGACTGCCGCTGTCCAAGGCCGACCGCCTCTTCGGAGCCCAGCGCGTCCTGTCGGCGCACCCCGAATGGTCCGACCGCGCCCTGGCCGGCGTCACCGGGCTGAGCGCCAAGACGATCCGCTCCCTGCGCGACCGCCTCACACCGGGCGGCACACCGCCGGGCGCCAAACGCCTGGGCCGCGACGGGAAACTGCGCTCGGTCACCGCCGGTGAGGGCAGGCGCCGCGCCGCCGAGTACATCAACGCCCACCCCCACGCCACCCTCAGAGAAGTCGCCCGCGCAACCGACGTCTCCCTCGGCACCGTCCACGACGTGATCGCCCGGCTGCGCCGCGGCGTCAGCCCCGAACGAGGCGCACCACGCGGCACCACCGCACGACTGACCGTCCCCCCGGCCCCCCCGGCCCCCCCGGCCCCCCCGGCCGCCGGTGCGGGCGCCGCCACCGGTCCCACCGGCGTGCCCGATGCCGGCCCCACGCCCGCACGGCGCACCCACCCCGCCGGCCCGCCCCCCGCCTGGGAGGCCGTCGCGGCCAAGGTCGCCAACGACCCCTGCGTCCGCTACACCGAGGGCGGCAAGGAGTTCCTGCAGTGGATGGCGCTGCACGCCACCGACCCCGACGGATGGCAGCAACTCGTCAACGCCGTCCCGGCGCACTGGCTCGGCGTCATCGCCCCCATCGCCGAGAGCGTCAGCAAGGAATGGAGCCTGTTCGCCGAGCAGCTCAGAAGCCGCCAGGAAGCGGTGTGACACCCTTCCCGCACCGTGTCACGACCCGCACGTGTCACGATCCGGCGTCCAGCTGCCGTTCGAGCGCACGCTCCACCGCCGTCAGGGCGACGTCCGGGCGCAGCCGTTCCGGATGCGCCGCGGGCGGCCCCTCCCGCCTCACCGGCCCCTGCGACGGCGGCGTCCCGGGAAGACAGGCCCCCGACACGTAGATGGCGCCGTAGGCCTGCAGGGCTTCGTACACCTCGCGCAGAAAACGCCTGAGCAAACCGGCCATGGGCGGATCCCTCCGATGACGGGGCCGCGGCGGCCCCCCTTCGCCGTGTGCCGCCACTGTGCGGGCCCTTGATCGAGCCGGGTTCGAAGCCGGCTCAAGCGCCGTCACCGACCCTCGGCACCCGCCCCCACAGGGCACACCCGCGCGCGCGGGGGAGACACCGCGACGACGGCCGGACAACGCCGCGACGGCGGGGGAGAGGGATACGGCGGCGGGGCACAGACCCCGCCACCCGACAGGGCGCCACCGCCGCGCCCCCTCCCCACGGCCCCGGCGCACGGTCCCCCGACGGTGCGCCCGACCCGGCCGGCGAACACCACGGCCGACGAACACCCGGCCCGGCGCCCGGCGGGCCCGCCCCGTCCCGCGCGGCGCGCGGTGCGCGGCACGCACCGGGCCCCCGACGTGCCGTCGCCCGGCCGCCGGGGGCCGGCGGCCCGCCGCGGTCGACGCGGTGTCGAGGCGGACTCCAGTCGTGCCTCCGCCCGGCCTCCAGAGCGGCTTGCCACCGTTGCCGGGTGGAGCAACCGGGCTCCGCAGCCCCGCAGGGCGCACGGTCACGGGAGGACGGGCCCATGGACGAGGCCGAACGTGAGCGGCAGGCACACGGCACGGAAGGGGCGGCGCCGGTGCTCCGGCTCGCCGGGGTCGACGACGAGGACGACCCCCTGGAGCCGAACGTGGTCCGCGGGATCGACTGACGACCCACCACCTCGGCACGGCCCACGAGCCGCGACGGTGGCATGCCAGGGCGCGCCGCGCCGGTGACCGAAAGAGGAATCCCACACGATGACGCTCTCCCCGCAGCGCGCCGGCACCACCGCGGTGTCCCCCTCGCTCGACGAGTTCCTCACCGCGCCGCACACCGCCGTGCTGACCACGCTCAGACCCGACGGCTCGCCCCATCTGACGCCCGTGCGGTTCACCTTCGACCCCGAGGCGGGCATCGCCCGCGTCCTGACGGTGAACACCACCCGCAAGGCCCGCAACGTGCTGGCCGCACCGCAGGCCCGCGTCGCGCTCTGCCAGGTGGACGGTTTCCGCTGGGTCACCCTCGAGGGCACCGCCCGCGTCCTCGACACCCCCGAACACGTCGCCGAAGGGGTCCGCCGCTACACCCAGCGCTACTGGTCCGGCCCGCCGAACCCGCCGGGACGCGTGGTCGTGGAGATCGCGGTCGACCGGGTGCTGAGCCTCAACTGCTGACCGCACCCCCGCACCCGCACCCCGCACCCGCCCCCGCGCACCCGCGGGCGGCGGGCCGGAGCGCCGGCTCAGCCGCGTGCGCCGGGCGGCACCCCGTCCACCCAGATCAGGGCGAACGACAGCCGGGTCAGGCGCCAGCCGTCCCGGGTGCGGCGGGCCGCGCCGCTCACCGCGGTGCCGGTGGTGAACAACTCGCCTCCCTCACCGCCGGGACGGTGCACGTGCGTGGAGACGAGATTGGCGCGCAAGGTCGCCTCGTCGCCGGCGCAGTCCACCACCGCGGGAGAATTCAGGTGCTGGGTCCGCGCGAAATGCGCCAGCGAGTTCCGATGCCATTGTGCAAGCCCTTCCATTCCCTCGTGCCGGCTCAAGGGAAACGCGACGACGGCGTCCGCGGTGAAGAGGCTTCCCGCCCACGCGTCGTCCAGTTCTTCACCGTCCAGCGCGAGGAGATAGCGGTCCAGCAGCCCGCCCACGGCAAAGGCGTCCGCCATCGCCGTGCCCGGAGCGAATGATTCAGCGTCAGTGGAGGTCATGGGCTTGAGCATGGCCCCGAAAAGACGATTCGACCAACCCCGCCTGTAGAAGATCTGACATTCTCGGCACATTTCTGTACTGGCCTGTAGAAGCCCTGTACCCATGTCTCTTTACCGCCCGGTCCGAGGCTGTCCATACTCGTGGAACATCAACCAGAAGAGGGCAGATGGGCGACGATGGACAATTATGACGCGGACGTGATCATCGTAGGTGCCGGCCCCACCGGACTCATGCTCGCCGGCGAACTCGGACTGCACGGAATTCCCACTCTCGTGCTCGACCGGCTCGCCGAGCCGATGCGGCAGTCACGCGCGCTGGGCTTCTCGGCGCGCACCATCGAGGAGTTCGGGCAGCGGGGACTGCTCGCCCGCCTCGGCGACGTCGACGTCATCCCCGCCGGGCACTTCGGCGGGGTGCCGCTCGACTACCGGGTGCTCAGCGGCGGTTCCTACGGCGCCCGGGGCATCCCCCAGTCGCGCACCGAGGCGATGCTGGCCGGCTGGGCCGCCGAGAACGGCGCCCGCATCCGGCGCTCCACCGAGGTCACCGGCCTGGTCCAGGACGACGACGGCGTGACGCTGCAGGTGTCCGGGGCCGGCGAACTGCGCGCCCGCTACGTCATCGGGTGCGACGGCGCCCGCAGCGCCGTGCGCACCGCCGCCGGGATCGACTTCCCCGGCACCGAGCCGGCCGTCGAACTGCGCTTCGCCGACATCGCCGGCGTACGGCTGCGCCCCCGCTTCGCCGGGGAGCGCGTCCCCGGCGGCATGATCATGGTGCTGCCGCTGGGCCCCGACCGCTGCCGCATCATCTACTACGACCGCGACGAGCCGCTGCGCACGAGCGCGGACCCGATCACCTTCGACGAGGTCGCCGACACCTTCCAGGAACTGTCGGGCGAGGACATCCACGCGGCCACCCCGCTGTGGGTCAGCTCCACCACCGACGTCAGCCGGCAGGCCGCCGCCTACCGGCGCGGCCGGGTGTTCCTGGCGGGCGACGCCGCCCACATCCACCTGCCGATCGGCGCCCAGGGCATGAGCGCCGGCGTGCAGGACGCGGTCAACCTCGGATGGAAACTGGCGCTCGCCCTCAAGGGACAGGCCCCCGACACGCTGCTGGACACCTACCACAGCGAACGGCACCCGGTCGGCGCCCGCATCCTCACCAACACCCTGGCGCAGCGCATCCTCTACCTCGGCGGCGACGAGATCACCCCGCTGCTCGACGTGTTCACCGAGCTCACCCAGTACGCGTCGGTGCAGCGCCACCTCGTCGGCATGGTCACCGGACTCGACATCCGCCACGAGGTGGGCCCCGGCGCCCACCCGCTGCTCGGCCGGCGCCTGCACAACGGCCGGCTGACCCACGAGGGCCGGCACACCAGCGTGTACGACCTGCTGAGCGGCGGCCGCCCCCTCCTGCTCGACTTCCACGCCGCCTTGCCGGCGGACACCGTCAAGCCCTGGTCCGACCGCGTCGACACCGTCCGCGCCGAACGCGGCGAGGGCCTGCCGCAGGCCGACGCGATCCTGGTGCGCCCCGACGGCTACATCGCCTGGATCTCGCCCGACCCCGACGCCGGCGCCCTCACCCGGGCACTGGAGCGCTGGTTCGGCCCCGCCGGGTGACCCCGCCCCGCGCCGTGCATGCCCTGCTGACCCCTTTCGACAGGAAGCGAACCCACGCCATGCCCCACATCTCCGCCCAGGACAAGCACCTGACCGTCCTCAACCTGTTCACCACCGACCAGCCGGACAAGCAGGACCGGCTGATCCAGGAGATGCGCAAGATCGTCGACACCGCGGCCTTCGACGGCTGGATCTCCTCCACCGTGCACGCCGGCCAGGACAGCCCCGGAACCGCCAACTTCATCCAGTGGCGCAGCGGCGAGGACCTGGAGAAGCGCTACGCCGGCGAGGAGTTCAAGCACCGCACGCTGCCGGTCTTCCAGGACATCACCACCTCGATCCGGCTGCTGCAGAGCGAGATCGTCTACACCCAGCGCCACCCCTCCCAGGGCGACACCACCGAGATCTCGCCCGACCGCGACGACCACACCGTCATCGAGGTCTTCACGGTCACCGAAGGCCACCAGGACGAGCTGATCGCCGAACTGGGCCAGGGCCGGTCCTGGCTCGCCGAGGTGCCCGGCTACCGCTCGCACAGCGTCTTCAAGGGACTGCGCGCCCGCTTCCTGGACGGCCCCTTCGCCGTCGTCTACTCCCAGTGGGCGAGCAAGGAGGACTACGACGCCCACCGCAACCAGGCGGACGCCGACAAGACGGAGGACCGCCGCAAGTCCGAGGCGCGCGTCGACGCCCTGAAGACCGGCAGCGACTGGAACTCCTACCGCGTCATCCACACCCGCGGCGCCGGCCAGTAACCACCGCGCCCCGCCCCGCCCGGCCGCGGGCCGGCCCACCGGCCACCCGCGCACACCCGCCCCCCCTTCGGCGGGGGCGGGTGCCCCGCCAGGGCCCCGCGCCCCTTTCCGCCCGGCCCAGCGCCCACCGCAAGGAGCCAGCCATGCACAGCACGCTGATCGTGGCCCGGATGGCGATCGACTCCCGCCACGACGTCGCCAAACTGTTCACCGACTTCGACGCCACCGACATGCCCCACCGCATGGGCACCCGCCGCCGTCAGCTCTTCGCCTACCGCGGCCTGTACTTCCACCTGCAGGACTTCGACACCGACGACGGCACCTCACGGATCGAGCAGGCCAAGGACGACCCGCGCTTCGTCGGCATCAGCGAGGACCTCAAACCCTTCATCGAGGCCTACGACCCGGCGACCTGGCGCTCCCCGGCCGACGCCATGGCCACGCGCTTCTATTCCTGGGAGGCCGGCGCATGACGCAGCGCCGCGTCGTCATCACCGGCCTGGAGGTCCTCGCCCCCGGAGGCATCGGCCGCAAGGAGTTCTGGCAGCTCCTCAGCGAGGGACGCACCGCCACCCGCGGCATCACCTTCTTCGACCCCGCACCGTTCCGCTCCCGGGTGGCGGCCGAGGCCGACTTCTGCGGCCTCGAGCACGGCCTCACCCCGCAACAGGTGCGGCGCATGGACCGCGCCGCCCAGTTCGCCGTGGTGACCGCCACCGGCGCCGTCCAGGACAGCGGCATCGAACCGGCCGCATCCGCCCCCCACCGCATCGGCGTGACCGTCGGCAGCGCGGTGGGCGCCACCATGGGCCTGGACCAGGAGTACCGCGTCGTCAGCGACGGCGGCCGCCTCGACCTCGTCGACCACCGCTACGCCGTCCCGCACCTGTACGACTACCTCGTGCCCAGCTCCTTCGCCGCCGAGGTGGCCTGGGCGGTCGGCGCCGAGGGACCCGCCACGGTCGTCTCCACCGGCTGCACCTCCGGCATCGACGCCGTCGGCTACGCCGCCGAGCTGGTGCGCGAGGGATCCGTCGACGTCATGATCGCCGGCGCCTCGGACGCGCCGATCTCACCGATCACCATGGCGTGCTTCGACGCCATCAAGGCGACCACACCGCGCCACGACGCACCCGAGCACGCCTCCCGCCCCTTCGACGCCACCCGCAACGGCTTCGTCCTGGGCGAGGGCGCCGCCTTCTTCGTCCTGGAGGAACTCGACAGCGCCCGGCGCCGGGGCGCCCACATCTACGCCGAGATCGCCGGCTACGCCACCCGCTCCAACGCCTACCACATGACCGGACTGCGCCGGGACGGCGCGGAGATGGCCGAGGCCATCCGCCTCGCCCTGGACGAGGCCCGGATGAACCCCGACGCCGTCGACTACGTCAACGCCCACGGCTCGGGCACCAAGCAGAACGACCGGCACGAGACGGCCGCGTTCAAAAAAGCCCTGGGCGAGCACGCCCACCGCACCCCGGTCAGCTCGATCAAGTCGATGGTGGGCCACTCGCTGGGAGCCATCGGCTCCATCGAGATCGCCGCCTGCGCCCTGGCGATGGAGTACGACGTCGTGCCCCCCACCGCCAACCTCCACACCCCCGACCCCGAGTGCGACCTGGACTACGTCCCGCTGACCGCCCGCGACCAGCGCGTCGACTCCGTCCTGACGGTCGGCAGCGGCTTCGGCGGATTCCAGAGCGCGATGGTCCTCACCGGCGCGCGAAGGAGCACCCGATGACCGCGGTCGCCGTCACCGGCATGGGCGTCGCCGCCCCCAACGGCCTGGGAACGGCCGACTACTGGGCGGCGACCCTCGGCGCGAAGAGCGGCATCGGCCGCATCACCCGCTTCGACCCCACCCGCTACCCCGCCCGCCTCGCCGGGCAGATACCCGGCTTCGAGGACGCCGAGCACCTGCCGGGCCGGCTCCTGCCGCAGACCGACCGCGTCACCCGGCTGTCGCTGGCCGCGGCCGACTGGGCCCTCGCCGACGCCGGCGTGGACCCGCGCTCCTACGACCCCCTCGACATGGGGGTCGTCACCGCCAGCCACGCCGGAGGCTTCGAGTTCGGCCAGAACGAACTGCAGAAACTGTGGGCCAAGGGCAGCCAGTTCGTCTCCGCCTACCAGTCCTTCGCCTGGTTCTACGCCGTCAACAGCGGCCAGATCTCCATCCGGCACGGCATGAAGGGCCCCAGCGGCGTCGTCGTCAGCGACCAGGCCGGCGGCCTGGACGCCCTGGCCCAGGCCAGACGGCTGGTGCGCAAGGGCACCCCGCTGATCGTGTCCGGCGCCGTCGACGCCTCGGTCTGCCCCTGGGGCTGGGTGGCCCAGCTCGCCGGCGGACGCATGAGCGACAGCGACGAACCCACCCGCGCCTACCTGCCCTTCGACCGCGACGCCCGCGGCCACGTGCCCGGCGAGGGCGGCGCCATCCTCATCATGGAGTCCGCCACCACCGCCCGCGCCCGCGGCGCCCGCGTCTACGGCGAGATCGCCGGCTACGGAGCCACCTTCGACCCGCCGCCCGCCGGCGGACGCGGCCCCACCCTGGCCACCGCCATCCGCATCGCCCTCGACGACGCGCACGCCGCCCCCGCCGACGTCGACGCCGTCTTCGCCGACGGGGCGGGCCTGCCCGACCTCGACCGCGCCGAGGCCCGCGCGATCAGCGAGGTCTTCGGCCCCGGCGCCGTACCCGTCACCGTCCCCAAGACGATGACGGGCCGGCTGTACTCCGGCGCCGCCCCGCTGGACGTGGCCTGCGCCCTGCTGGCGATGCGCGACGGCGTCATCCCGCCCACCGTCCACATCGACCCCTGCCCCGAGTACGACCTGGACCTGGTGCTGCACCAGCCGCGCCCGGCCACCGTGAAAACCGCACTGGTGCTGGCCCGCGGCCACGGCGGCTTCAACTCCGCGATGGTCGTGCGCGCCGGGCACTGAACCGCCCGCGCCGCACCCACCCGGCACCACTGCGCCGCACCCACCCGGCACCGCCGCGCCGCACCGGACGAGCCCGAGACGCAAAGGACACCACCGACATGACGCCCCACCGCTTCACCCTCGACGACCTCAAGCGCATCCTCCTCCAGGCCGCCGGCGCCGACGAGACCACCGCCCTCGACGACGACATCCTCGACACCACGTTCGACCTGCTCGGCTACGAGTCGCTCGCGCTGCTGGAGACCGGCGGCTGCATCGAACGCGAATACGGCATCTCCCTCGACGACGACACCCTCACCGACGCCCTCACCCCCCGGGACCTGATCGACACCGTCAACGAGCGGCTGGCCGCCGCCCGTGTGGCCTGAGAGGACACCCGACATGACACAGACCGCCCCCCGCGTCGCGCTCGTCACGGGCGCCACCAGCGGCATCGGCCTGGCCACCGCCCGCCTGCTGGCCACCCAGGGACACCGGGTGTTCCTGGGCGCCCGCACCGAGTCCGACGTCATCGCCACCGTCAAGTCCCTCAAGGAAGAGGGCCTCGAGGCCGAGGGCCAGGCCCTCGACGTGCGCGAGGCCGCCTCCGTCACCGCCTTCGTCCAGGCCGCCCTCGACACCTTCGGCCCCGTCGACGTCCTGGTCAACAACGCCGGCCGCTCGGGCGGCGGCGTCACCGCCGACCTCACCGACGAGCTGTGGGACGACGTCATCGACACCAACCTCACCAGCGTCTTCCGCATGACCCGCGCAGTCCTCACCACCGGCGGCATGCGCGGCCGCGACCGCGGCCGCATCATCAACGTCGCCTCCACCGCCGGCAAGCAGGGCGTGGTCCTGGGCGCCCCCTACTCCGCCTCCAAGCACGGCGTCGTCGGCTTCACCAAGGCCCTCGGCAACGAACTCGCCCCCACCGGCATCACCGTCAACGCCGTGTGCCCCGGCTACGTCGAGACCCCCATGGCGCAGCGCGTGCGGCAGGGCTACGCCGCCGCCTACGACACCACCGAGGAGGCGATCCTGACCAAGTTCCAGGCCAAGATCCCCCTCGGCCGCTACAGCACCCCCGCCGAGGTCGCCGGCCTCATCGGCTACCTCGCCTCCGACACCGCCGCCTCCATCACCTCCCAGGCGCTCAACGTCTGCGGCGGACTCGGCAACTTCTGACCGCCCCGACGACCAAGGAGCAGCTGTCATGACGACGCGTGAGGTCGAGCACGAGATCACCATCGGCGCGCCCGCCGCCACCATCTACCGCCTGCTGGCGGACGTCAGCCACTGGCCGCAGATCTTCCCGCCCACCATCCACGTCGAACACGAGGCGACGGGCGAGAACACCGAACGCATCCGCATCTGGGCCACCGCCAACGGCGAGGCCAAGAACTGGACGTCGCGCCGCACCCTGGACCCCGAGGGCCTGCGCATCACCTTCCGCCAGGAGGTCACCACCGCCCCCGTCGCCGCGATGGGCGGCACCTGGATCGTCGAACCCCTGGGCCCCGGCACCTCCCGCGTGCGCCTGCTGCACGACTACCGGGCCGTCGACGACGACCCCGGCGACCTGCGGTGGATCGACCAGGCCGTGGACACCAACAGCACCGCGGAACTGGCCGCGCTCAAGGACAACGTCGAACGCGCCCACGCCGCCGAGACCGACGACCTGGTCTTCTCCTTCACCGACACCGTCCACATCGACGGCGCCCCCAGGGACGTCTTCGACTTCGTCAACGAGGCCGGCCGCTGGCCCGAACGGCTGCCCCACGTGGCCACCGTGCGCTTCGAGGAGCCCACCCCCGGACTGCAGACCCTGGAGATGGACACCCGCGCCAAGGACGGCTCGGTGCACACCACCAAGTCCCACCGGGTCGCCTTCGCACCGAGCAAGATCGCCTACAAGCAGGTCACCCTGCCCGCCCTGATGACCCTGCACACCGGGGTGTGGACCTTCACCGACACCGGCCGGGGCACCACCGAGGCCAGCTCGCAGCACACCGTCTGCCTCAACACCGCCACCATCGCCAAGGTGCTGGGCGACCAGGCCACCGTCGCCGACGCCCGCGCCTACGTGCACAGCGCGCTGAGCACCAACAGCCGCGCCACCCTCGGGCACGCCAAGGACTACGCGGAGCGGAAGAACTGACATGGCCGCGCAGCACCCGGACCCCGCCCACCGGGCCGCAGCCGCCCCCACCGCCGTGCTGCACACCCAGGTCATCATCGTCGGCGCCGGACCCGTGGGGCTCCTGCTCGCCGCCGAACTGTGCCTGCGCGGCGTGCGGGTGTCCGTCGTCGAGCAGCGCCACCGCCCCACCAAGGAGTCCCGCGCCTCCACCCTGCACGCCCGCACCATGGAGATCCTCGACAGCCGCGGCCTGCTCACCGACCTCGCCGGCCCGCCCCACGAGGCCCGCGGACACTTCGGCGGCATCCCCCTCGACCTCACCCTGCCCGGCCCCCACCCCGGGCAGTGGAAGGTCCCGCAGACCAAGACGGAGTCGGTGCTCGAGGAATGGGCGCTCTCCCTCGGCGCGGACATCCGCTGCGGCCACCGGCTGCAACTGCTCGACCTGACCCAGGACGGCGAGGCCGTCGAGGCCGAAGCCGTCGGACGCGACGGACGCCCCGTCCGGCTGCGCGCCCGCTACCTCGTCGCCTGCGACGGCCAGGACTCCACCGTGCGCCGGCTGACCGCCGCCGACTTCCCCGGCCAGGACGCCACCCGCGAACTGCTGCGCGCCGACGTCGACGGCATCACCATCGCCGACCGCCGCTTCCAGCGGCTGCCGGGCGGCCTGGCCATCGCCGCACGCCGCCCCGACGGCGTCACCCGCGTCATGGTCCACGAGTTCGGCACCCCCGCCCGCCCGCGCACCGGCCCCCCGCAGTTCGAGGAGATGGCCGCCGCCTGGCACCGCGTGACCGGCGAGGACATCAGCGCCGGCAAACCCCTGTGGGTCAACCACTTCGACGACGCCAACCGCCAGCTCACCCACTACCGCCACGGCCGCGTGCTGTACGCGGGCGACGCCGCCCACCGCCAGATGCCCATCGGCGGCCAGGCCCTCAACCTCGGCCTGCAGGACGCCTTCAACCTCGGCTGGAAACTCGCCGCCGTCGTCGCCGGCCACGCCCCCGCCCACCTCCTCGACACCTACCACGACGAACGGCACGCCGTCGGCAGCGCCGTCCTGGCCAACATCCGCGCCCAGGCCGCGCTCCTGCTCGGCAGCCGCGACGTCGAACCCCTGCGCGCGGTCCTGGCCGAACTGATCGACCACGAACCGGTCCGCACCCGCCTCGCCGGGATGATCAGCGGCCTCGACATCCGTTACGACACCTGCGGCCCCGGCCACCACCTCGTCGGCCGCCGGCTCCCGCACGCCCGGCTGCGGGTGGGCGGCTCCACCTGCACCACCGCCGAACTCCTGCGCTGCCCCGGCGGACTGCTGCTCGGCCTCGACGGCCGGGTGCCGGCCGTGGCCGAACGCTGGTCCGACCGCGTCGAACTGGTCGCGGCCCGCCCCGAGACGGGCGGCGAACTGGACGGGGTGGCCGCCGTGGCGGTGCGCCCGGACGGCTACGTGATCTGGGCGGCCGGGGCCGGCACCGACCCGGCCGCCGCAAAGACCCTCCCGGCCGTGCTGGAGCACTGGTTCGGCACCCCCCGCTGACCACCCCCGCCCGCCCGGCGGGCCGACGAACCCACCACACCCCAGGAGAGGCAGGACACCCATGGCAGGCACAGCGGTGGACACCGACGTCATCGTGGTCGGCGCCGGACCCACAGGACTGATGCTCGCAGGCGAACTGCGCCTGGGCGGAGCCCGCGTCACCCTCGTCGAGCGCCTCACCGAGCCCACGGGGCAGTCCCGCGGCCTCGGCTTCACCGCCCGCGCCATGGAGGTGTTCGACCAGCGCGGCCTGCTGCCCCGCTTCGGACAGGGCGACACCCTCGCCGTCAGCCCCCTGGGCCACTTCGGCGGCGTGCAGTTCGACTACACCGCCCTTGAGGACGCGCATTTCGGAGCCCGCGGAATCCCGCAGAGCCAGACCGAGGCCGTCCTGGAGGACTGGGCACGCCGGCTCGGCGCCGACATCCGGCGCGGCTGGGAGGTGACCGGCCTGTCCGAGGGCTTCCTCGACGGCGACCACGTCGAGATCACCCTCGCCACGCCCCGGGGCCCCCGCCGCCTGCGCGCCGCCTACCTGGTGGGCTGCGACGGCGGACAGAGCGCCGTGCGCAAGGCGGCCGGCTTCGACTTCCCCGGACTGCCCGCCGGCCGCACCATGTTCCTGGCCGACGTCGTGGGCTGCCACCTCGAGCCCCGCTTCCTGGGCGAGCGGCTGCCCCACGGCATGGTGATGGCGGCACCCCTGAAGGAAGGCGTCGACCGCATCATCGTCTGCCCCCACGGCACCCCCGCCCGCGACCGCGACGACACCGTCACCTTCGCCGAGGTCGCCGCGGCCTGGCAGCACATCACCGGCGAGGACATCAGCGCCGGCAGCGCCGAATGGGTCAGCTCCTTCAGCGACGCCACCCGCCTGGCGAGCCAGTACCGGCGCGGCCGGGTCCTGCTGGCCGGCGACGCCGCCCACATCCACCTCCCCGCCGGCGGCCAGGGACTGAGCACCGGCGTGCAGGACGCGGTCAACCTCGGCTGGAAACTGGCCGCCACCGTCCGCGGCACCGCCGGCGCCCACCTGCTCGACACCTACCACGGCGAACGGCACCCGGTCGGACAGCGGCTGATGATGAACACCCGCGCCCAGGGCACCGTCTTCCTCGGCGGCGAACAGTCCGACCCGCTGCGCGCCCTGTTCGCCGAACTCCTCGCCCACGACGCGGTCAAGAAGCACCTCGCCGGCATCGTCAGCCACCTCGACATCCGCTACGACGTCACCGCCCCCCACACCCCCGACACCGCCGGCGCCCACCCCCTGCTCGGCCGCCGCCTCGCCAAGCGCCCCCTGACCGGCGCCGACGGCGAGACCGACACCTTCCGCCTGCTGCACCCGGCCCGCGGCGTCCTGCTCGACCTCGCCGACGACCCGGCGGTGCGCGAGACCGCCGCCCGCTGGAACGGCCGCGTCGACACCGTCACGGCCGCCGCCAAACCGGCCGAGGGCACCACCGACGTCCTCGCCGGCCTGGACGCGGTCCTGGTGCGGCCCGACGGCCACGTGGCCTGGACCTCCGACGGTTCCCCGCACGCACTCGCCGACGCGCTGGACCGCTGGTTCGGCGACGGGCGCGCCGCCTAGTGGCGGCGGCCCGCGCGACGCCCACGGCCGGCCGGCACCCCGACCGCGGCGCCGGCGACGTCCGCGAGATCGTCCTCGACGCAGCCGGCACCCCCCTGTCCGCCCTGCTGAGCCAACCCGCCGCCGGCCCCCCGCGCGCCACCGTCGTGGCCGTGCACGGCGGCGGGATGACCGCCGGATACTTCCACGGACAGGCACGGCCGGAACTGTCCCTGCTCCACCTGGGAGCCCGGCTGGGCTACACCGTGCTGGCGGTGGACCGCCCCGGCTACGGCAGCTCCGCCGCCGCGCTGCCCGACGGGCTCGGCGTCACCGAGCAGACCCCGCTGCTGCACGCCGCCCTCGCCGACTTCACCCGCCGCCACCCGGCCGGCGCGGGCATCCTGCTGCTGGCACACTCCTTCGGCGGCAAACTCGCCCTCTCCCTCGCCGCCCACGCCCAGGACGGCGACCCGCTGCTCGGCGTGGACGTCTCCGGCTGCGGCCGCCGCTACACCCCGGCCGCCGCCGCCGACGTACGCGCCGGCCGCACCGCGGACCAGCGCCGGCACTGGGGGCCGCTGCGGCTGTACCCGCCGGGCACCTTCCGCACCGGCGCCGCCGTGGTCGCGCCCATGCCCGCCCGCGAGGCCGCCGACCTGGCGCACTGGCCGCACCTGTTCGCCCGCCTCGCCCCCCGGGTGCGGGTGCCGGTCCGCGTCACCTTCGCCGAGCACGAACGCTGGTGGCGGCACGAGGACGCCGAACTCGCCGCCCTGGCAGCCGAGTTCACCGCCTCCCCGCGCGCCCTGGTCGAACGCCAGCCGGACGCCGGGCACAACATCAGCCTGGGCTGGGCGGCCCGCGCCTACCACCTGCGGGCCCTGGCGTTCCTGGAGGAGTGCCTGCCTCCCGACCCCGCCGCCCACGCCCCCGGCAGCTGACCCCGGGCGGGCCTCAGCCGTCGAGGACCACCACGTCCAGCTCCCGCAGCCGCTCGGGCTCGGCCACCAGGTCGATCGCGGTGATCCTCCCGTCCTCGAGGGTGAAGCGGAACACCACGATCGGCCGCACCTTCGACTGCCACACCGCCCCCACCGACCCGTCGACCAGCGCGATCCGCGCCGCCTCCGCGCCGCCGGAGAACACACTCGCCACGTCCCGGGCGCCCTGGGTGAGCGGAGCCGCACCGATGCGCACCGCCGTGTCGTCGGCCCGCATGGCGGCGTCCGGGGCCAGCAGCGTCAGCAGGCGCTCGAACTCGCCGTTGCGCGCGGCGGTCAGGAACGCGTCCACGATCTTGTGCTGGCGCCGCAGGTCCGGCAGCGGAGAGGCCCCGTGCACCCGCCGGCGGGCCCGGCTGGCCAGCTGGCGGGTGGCCGCCGGGCTGCGCCCGATGATCGAGGCGATGTCGGCGAACGGCACCGCGAACGTGTCGTGCAGGACGAAGGCGAGCCGCTCGTCCGGATCGAGCGTGTCCAGCACCACCATCAGCGCCAGACCGACGGAGTCCGCCAGCATGGCCGCCTGCTCCGGATCCGCCCCCTCCTGCGAACGGGGCCCGGCCGAGGGGTCGGCGTGCTCCTCGAAGAACTCCTCACGGCGGCTGCGGGCCCGCAGGATGTCCAGACAGACCCGGCCCACGACCGTGGTGAGCCAGCCGTCGAGGTTCTCCACGGAGTCGGTGTCACTGCGGTGCAGCCGGATCCACGCCTCCTGCACCGCGTCCTCGGCCTCGTCGCTCGAACCGAGCATGCGATGCGCCACGGCGTGCAGCCGCGGACGCTTCTCCTCGAACGTGCGTGCCAGGCGTTCGTTCTCCTGCATGACCACCGTCGTCCCCTTCGATCCCGGTCGATGTGTGACCCGCGCCTGTCACATCTTCGCGCCGCCGGCCGTCATAGCAGTGACGAACGGGACCATCCGCGTGTGACGGGATGCGGTCGCAGGCCACGACAGGGCGCCGCGCCCTGCCGCGCTCTCTCCCGGATTCCGCTCGGAGCCCCCGAGAGCAGGCTCCCCGACCCTTTGTGAGCAGCCATGACGACCTTACGACCAAGAAAAATCACCCGCAGCGACAACCCGAACACGCAGACCGGGTTCCTGCCCCGCTACGCGACGCTGGTCAGCGGCCGCCGCTCGAAGTGGGCCGTGCTGCTGATCTGGTTCGTGCTGATCGCCGCGGGCGGATCCCTGGCCGCCAAACTCGGCGACGTCCAGGACAACGACCCCGAGACGTGGCTGCCCTCCAGCGCCCAGTCGACCCAGGCGGTCGAACTGGCGGAGAAGTACTTCGCCGACAAGGACAGCAGCACCGCCGTCGTCGTCTACGCCCGCACCGGCGGACTCACCGCCGCCGACCGGGAGAAGATCGCCGCCGACCGCGGCACCCTGCAGGGCGACGTCGCCGTGGGCGACGTGAGCGAGCCCCAGGTGTCCGCGGACGGCAAGGCCGCCTTCCTCAGCTACCCGCTGCGCACCAGCCCCAGCGACAACGCGGTGCTCACCGACGCCGTCGGCACGTCCGAGGACATCGTCAAGGAAAACGCCCCCGACGGCCTCGACATCCGCATCGCCGGCGAGGCCGGCAGCGTCCGCGACTTCGCCGAGGTCTACAGCGGCATGGACGGCGCCCTGCTGGGCGCCGCACTCGCCGTCGTCGCCGTACTGCTGCTGCTCACCTACCGCAGCCCGGTGCTGTGGCTGGTCCCGCTGCTGACCGTCTTCCTGGCCAGCCAGGTCGCCAGCGGCGTGGTCTACCTCCTGGCCGAACACGCCGGCCTGCTCGTCAACGGGCTCAGCGCCTACATCCTGATGATCCTGTGCGTGGGCGTCGGCACCGACTACGCCCTGCTCCTCATCGCCCGCTACCGCGAGGAACTGCACCGCCACGAAGACCGCCACGACGCGATGCGCATCGCCGTGCGCCACTCGATGCCGGCCCTGACGGCCTCCGCGGCCACCGTGGCCCTCGCCACCCTGTGCCTGGTCTTCGGCAGCATGAACTCCACCCGCGGCCTCGGCCCCGTCGTGGCCATCGGCATCGCGGTGGTCTTCGCGGCGATGACCTCGCTGCTGCCCGCCCTCCTCGTCATCCTCGGCCGGTGGACGTTCTGGCCCTTCGTGCCCCGCCACACCCCCGGCCCCGCCGCGGGCGTGGAGAAGGAACACGGCACCTGGGCCCGCGTGGCCCGGGCCGTGGGACGCAGGCCCCGCCTCATCTGGGCCGCCTCCCTCGGCGTCCTGGCCCTCCTGGCCCTGGGCACCACCACGGTGCAGACCGGCCAGACCCAGGCCGAGCAGTTCACCAAGACCGTCGACTCCGTCGAGGGCCAGCGCCTGCTCGCCGCACACTTCCCCGCCGGATCGGCGGCCCCCGCCGACATCTACGTACCCGCCGAGGCGGCCGACGCCGCACTGCGGGCCGTCCAGGACGTCACGGGCGTGGAGTCGGCCGCCACCCAGCGCACCGCCGGCGGCTGGACCCACCTGACCGCCGTGTTCGAGGACGCCCCCGACACGACGGCGGCCCAGGACACCGTCGAGCGGATGCGCACCGCCCTCGACAAGGCACCCGGCGACAGCGCCGACGCCGTCGTGGGCGGCCAGACCGCCATCGCGCTCGACACCGCCGACGCCCAGCGCGACGAGGAGATGCTGCTCATCCCGCTGATCCTCGCGGTGGTCCTGCTCATGCTGGTCCTGGTGCTGCGCGCGGTGGTCGCCCCGCTCGTCCTGCTCGCGTCGGTGGTGCTCTCCTACGCCGCCGCCGTCGGCGCCGCCTCCCTGCTCTTCCACGCCATCGACTACCCGCGCATCGACCGCGGACTGCTGCTCATCGGCTTCCTGTTCCTGGTCGCCCTCGGAGTGGACTACACGATCTTCCTGATGGCCCGGGCCCGCGAGGAGGTCCGGCTGCGCGGACACCGCGAGGGCATCCTCACCGGCCTCACCGTCACCGGCGGGGTCATCACCTCCGCGGGCGTCGTCCTGGCCGCCACCTTCTGCGTCCTGGCCGCCATCCCCACCGTGGCCTCGCTGCAGCAGGGCCTGCTCATCGCGATCGGCATCCTCCTGGACACCTTCCTGGTGCGCAGCCTGCTGATCCCTGCCCTCTCCCTCGGCATCGGAGCGCGCATCTGGCGCCCGGGCCACCCCGAGGACGAGGCGCCGCCGCCCGGCGAGCGCCCCTCACAGACCGCCCGCGTCGACGTCGGCGCCTGACCGACGCGCCGGACGGAAAAAGGGGCGCCGCGCCGAATCCCCCGCGGCGCGGCGCCCCCTCACCCACCGCGCGGCACGGCCGGCACACCCCCGCCGGCCTGCCCCTGTCACACTCACCCGCCCCCGTTCGTCATAGAAGTGACCCCGCCTGCCAGCGGCGTCGGATATTGATCGATGAGAGGAATGACCATGGAAGCGCGCCTGCAGAACCCGGCGATGATCCTCGGGGCCACGCAGCCCATCCAGGAGATGTACAAGGCCATCTACTCCGGCGGCGTCTCCAAGACGACCCTCGACCTGGTCCACCTGCGCGCGAGCCAGATCAACGGCTGCAGCCCCTGCGTGGACTCCGGTGCCCGCGGCGCCCGCAAGGCCGGCGAGACCGAGGAGCGCCTGTTCGCCGTCGCCGCCTGGCGCGAGACGTCCTACTTCACCGACGCCGAGCGGGCCGCGCTGGAACTGGCCGAGGCCGCCACCCGCCTCGCGGACCGCAGCGACCCGGTGCCGGACGACGTCTGGGAGCGCGCCGCCGCCCACTACGACGACAAGGGCCTCGCCGCCCTCACCCTGATGGTCGCCCTGACCAACTTCTTCAACCGCCTGAACGTCACCACCAAGCAGATCGCCGGCGCCTGGGGCTGACCGGCCCCCGACACCGGTCAGGCCCGGCCCACCGCACGGTGGACCGGGCCTGACCCGTGCGGCGGGCGGCTCACTGCCGGCGGGCCCGCCGCGACGGCACCAGATTGAGCCGCCACGCCACGTTGAACCGGTCGGTCAACCACGCGAACCGGGCACTGAATTCATACGCCCCCGCCGGCATGATGACCTCACCCTTCTCGGAAAGCGCCGTGTAGAGCCGGTCGAATTCGCTTTCCGATCCGCACTGCACGTATATCGCCGTCGCCGGGGAGAACGTATACGACTCCCACGGCGCCAGGTCGTATCCCACCGCCCCCGGCGGCGGCATGTTCGTGCACATGAACATCTGCCCGTCGAGCGTGAAAAGGGCGTGCTGCAGCGTTCCCTCCTCCCACCCCGCCTCGCCGGCCCGGGCCCGGATCATCCGGTGCACCTCACTGTTGTCGAAGAGCGAGGTGTAGAACTGCAGCGCCTCCTCGGCGTCACTTCTGAAGGCCAGGAACGTCATGAGTTTCGGCGCCGGCGTCGCAGGCATCGCGGCTGCTCCTGTTCGTGGTCGGTGGGGCCCGGGCGGTTTCCCCCCGACGACGGTATCCACCGGACGCCGCTGTTCAACCGGGCAATTCGCCGGTTGAACAACGGTCCAGCACGCCACCACCGAAGCTCATGGAGTCATCGAGACGACGCCGTAACGATGTGGGCGGCAGTGATGGTCGTGCCGAACCGACCCGAAGGGTGAGTGTCCGTGAGCGAGAACGCATTGTCGGCGGCGCGATCCGCCCGTTCCGAGCGGATCGCCGCGCGGACTCGCGGCGAGAACTGGAAGAAACCACCGCGCCGCATAGAAACCTCCGAGTGCATCACCTGCGACAGCTGCCTGCGCAGTTGTCCCGAGGAGTTCGGCGCCATATTCGACCGCGGCCTGGACGTCGTCATCATTCCCGAACTGTGCTCGGGCTGCCCCGCCTGCGTGCTCGAGTGCCCCGTCGACTGCATCTACGTCGACGAGGACTGGACCCCCACCGACGCCGGCCTGTGGAGCCACGTCGACCTGTCCGCGAGCCCCTCGTGAGCGGGTCCGCGGAGCGCGAGAGCCGCCGCGCCGCCAACGCCAGAAAGCGCATCAGCCGCCGCCCCAGCAGGCTCGGCACGCCCGCGGGCACCGCACCGGGACCCGACCGCACCCGCGAGCCCCACGCCGGATTCCCCGCACTCCTCACCCGCGTCTGGGAACAGGCCCGCACCGCCCCCGATGTGCGCACCTCCGTGGACATCCTGCTCAGCCTCGACGGACACGTCCCCGCCGACGTCCAGCTGCGCGCCCTGAGCACCCGCGACCAGGCCGCCCTCAAAGCCCTGTGGCAGCTCACCTGGCGCCCCGACAGCCCCCCCGCCGACCCACCCGGCACCGGCACCGCGCCGGCCGCCGACCTCGTCGAGACGGCCGACGAGGAACCGGTGTTCACCGGCGAACTGGCCCTGGCCACCAGCGGCCGCATCGTCCTGCGCACCCCCGCACAAGGCCCCCTCGACCGGCGGGAACTGGTCGGCGGCGTGCTGCGCGTGCCGTGGTCGCTGCAGGCCGCCCGCACCTACCACGCCGAGATGAACCGCGCGGCCGCCCGCACCGCCCGCACGATCGCCGACTGCCGCACCTGGCTGGACCGCCAGGGCGACAAGGGCCGCGACGAACTCCTGGAACAGGCCAAGGAAGCGGCCCTGCGCACCGCCCCCTTCGTGCTCTACCAGGAGCACCGCCAGTACACCAACTTCCGCGACCAGAACAACCTCACCGGCAAGACCCTGTGGCCCGGACACCCCGACTGCGCCCTCAGCAGCCTGCAGCAACTGCCCCTGGAACTGTGGTCGGACAACGACGTCCAGCTGGTGGTCGGCCTCACCCTCCTCATCCGCTCGGCCGGCTTCGGCCGGATCGAGGAGGCCAACGGCACCCAACTGGGCGTGGACCACGTCGCGGCCATGCTGGAACGGGTGCGCCGCTCCTACAACAGCGTCCCCGGCGACCCCGTCCACCCCGCCGCCTCGCACGGCGTGGAGGACCTCAAAACCCTCGCCGAAGCCCTCGGCGCCCGCCGCCGGCAGGTGATCGAGCAGGCCCCGCTCTACCGCGAGATCCACGGCGCGCTGATGCACAAGGTGGAACGCATCGCCACCGACACCGCCGGCGCACGGCGCCGCGACGAAAAGATCAGCGCGCACCTGGCCGAGCGCCTCCCGCTGCGCGGCGCCACCCTCGACGAACTCGGCCGCAGCGCCGCCGCCGCCCCCACCTGGCTCGCCCGGCCCCACGGCGCGTTCGCCACCGGCCTCGAAGCCCTGGTGCACGAGACCGTGACGGCCGCCGCCGAGGTCTTCGCCGCCGACTTCGCCATGAGCCGCGGAATGCGCTCACTGCCCGCCCTGATCAGCGCCCTGCGCACGGAGAGCTGGGCGCGGATCTGCGACTGGGACATCACCCGCTACTTCTGCTGCGTGGTGCCCCACCCCCGGGCCCGCACCCACTTCGACGGCTCGCTCCCGGCCACGGCCGACGCGGCCTGGGCGATGTCCTCCCGCATGCAGTACAACTCCTGGCACTTCGTCCCCGGCAACCTGCCCCGCCACCCCGCCGTGCTGGCCCGCGACCACTTCGTGCCGCCGACCCTCCCCGACGTCGCGTTCTTCTCCGACCAGCACCACCACGGCCACGTCACCAACAAGGTGCGCTTCTCCATCCGTTCCCCCCAGCCCGTCGAGATCGCCGGACGCACCTTCAACGGCTTCGTCGACCTGCGCCTGCTGCGCTGCGCCGGCACCCCCTTCACGGAGGCGGACCTGCTCGCCGCCCACCGCGCCTCCCGCCTCCTCGCCACCGCCACCCACCTGGCCGCCCGGCTCACCGCCGACGGCACACCCGTCGAGGTCACCGCCTTCGACGCCGGATGGCACTGGCGCACCATCACCGGCACCGACACCGCCCGCCCCGGCCCCCCGGACACCACCCGATGACGGCCCCCGGCATCGGCGAACTCACCGCGCGCCTGCGCCGCGGGGAGATCACCGTCGTCGAACACGTGACGTCCGTCCTGACCGCCGTCCGCGAACGCGACACCCTGGGCGCGTTCGTCACCGCCGCGGGCGAGGAGGCCCTCCAAGCCGCCGAACACGCCGACCGGCGCATCCGCGCCCACGGAGACGACGCCTGGCGCACCGCCCCGCTGCTCGGCGTCACCGTCTCCGTCAAGGACCTCCTGCAGACCCGCGACCTGCCCACCACCCGCGGCTCCCTGCTCACCAACCGGCGCCCCCGCCAGGACGCCCCGGCCGTCGCCCGGCTGCGCAAGGCCGGCGCCGTCGTCATCGGCAAGACCACCACCTCCGAGTACGGCTGGAGCGCCGCCACCCTCGGCCGCGTCGCACCCCCCACCGCCAACCCCTACGCGCCGCACCTCACCGCCGGCGGCTCCAGCGGCGGCGCCGCCGCCGCCGTGGCCACCGGCCTGGGCGAAGGCGCCCTGGGCACCGACGGAGCCGGCTCCATCCGCATCCCCGCGGCGTTCTGCGGAGTGGCCGGCTACAAACCCTCCTACGGCAAGGTCCCCTACGTCCCCAACGGCGTCGACCGCCTCGCCCACCAGGGAACCCTGGCCCGCACCGTCGCCGACGCGGCCGCACTGGCCGCCGTCATCACCGGACCGCACCCGGCCGACCCCGACTCCGGGCTCGGCTCCATCGACCTGCCCCGCGACAGCCGCAGCCGGCGCATCGGATGGATCGAGTACGACGGCACCACCGACGAGATCCGCAAGGTCACCGAACAGGCCATGGACGCCCTGACCGGCCAGGGACACCAGGTCGAACGGGTCCACGTGCGCTGCGACGACCTCTACCCCGCCCTCGTCGACATCCTCGCCGCGGCCGAGGCGGCCGGCACCCCGGAACAGGACGAGCACGCCTGCGACCCCGGCCGACTCGAGATCGTCCGCTACGGACGCACCCTCAGCGCCGCCGCCCTGATGCGGGCCGAGGAGGTCCGCCAGGGCCTGCGCACCCGACTGCGCTCGGTGATGAGCCGCTACGGCCTGCTGGCCATGGCCACCGTCCCCATCGAACCCTTCGACGTGCGGGCCATCGGACCGACGTGGGCGGCCGACCCCCGCGACCTGCTCTGGCTGGCCTGGTCACCCGCCTCGTACCCCTTCAACATGACCGGCCAGCCCGCCGTCACCCTCCCGGCCGGCCTGACCGGCTCCGGGCTGCCGGCCGGGGTGCAGCTCGTCGGACCCGTCGGGGCCGACGACCTGGTCCTCAAGGTCGCTCACCGGCTGGAGGCGGAGCTGGGAACGCTGCCCCCGCCCCGCGCCCGGCACGAGCTCGTCCCCGCCACCGAAAGGACCCTCTGACACCATGTACACCCGGTCATGGCACCCGGTCTCACCCGAGGACGCCGTCGGCACCCCCTCCTTCGTCTCCGACCACGGCCTGTGGACCCCGGAGCAGTTCGCCGCCGCCGAACGGATCGAGGCCGACCTCGCCGGCCTCGACCTCGTCCGCCTGGTCTTCCCCGACCCGCACGGCCTGGCCCGCTCCAAGACACTGACCGCGAACGCCTTCCGCTCGGTCCTGCGCAACGGCATGAACTTCAGCCCCGGACCCTTCCTCTTCGACACCGGACACGCCATCGCGGTCGACTTCCTCGGCGAACCCGGCCTCGGAGTGGAGGAGATCGCCGGCGCCGGCAACTTCATCCTGGTGCCCGACCCGCTGACCTTCCAGACCCTGCCCGGCACCGCACCGCGCACCGCCTGGGTCATCGGCGACGAGTACCTGCGCGACGGCACCCCCCACCCGCTGTCCTCACGCGCCGTGCTGCGCGAACTCGACGCCGCCTACACCGCCCGCGGCTACTCGGCGGTGGTGGGCCTGGAGGTCGAGTGGTACCTCACCCGGCGCCTCGACGACGCCCCGGGCCACGAGGGCAACGGCTTCGGCCTGCAGGGCAGCGCCCCGCGCGTGGCCCCCCTCAACGCCGGCTACCAGTTCAACCTGGACGCCCGCTACGACTCCGTCGCCCACATCACCGACCCGCTCGCCCTGCACCTGAGCGCCCTCGGCCTGCCCCTGCGCTCCATGGAACACGAATCGGGCCCCGGCCAGGTCGAGTCCACCTTCAGCCCCATGTCCGCCCTCGACACCGCCGACGCGATGCTGCTGTTCCGCACCACCACCAAACGCTGGTGCGCACAACGCGGCCACCACGCCTCCTTCATGTCGCAGCCGCGCCTGCCCGCCTTCGATCCCAGCGGCTGGCACCTGCACCAGTCCGTGCGCGACAACGCCACCGGACGCAACCTCTTCGCCGCCGAAGGCCCCTCCGGCGGCCCCTCGGCCGAAGCCAAGGCCTACGCCGACGGCCTGCTGGCCTACAGCCGCGAACTGTTCCTGCTGTCGGTGCCCACGGTCAACGGCTACCGGCGCCTGGACGCCCGGCACGCCCTGGCCCCCACCCGCATCGACTGGAGCGTGGAGGACCGCACCGTCATGCTCCGCATGGTCGGCGGCGGCACCGGCGCGCACATCGAGAACCGCAGCGCCGAACCGTGCGCCAACCCCTACCTCGCCATCGCCGCCCAGCTCTTCGCCGGCCTCAAGGGCCTCGACGGTACGGCCGCCCCCCACCCCGGCCCCGCCGGGGCGGCCGCCCAGTTCGTGCCGCAGTCCCTGGACGAGTCCCTCGCCGCGTTCCGCGCCGGACGCGCCGAGCAGCTCCTGGGCCGGCCCCTCACCGCCTGCCTGACCAAACTCAAGGAGAGCGAACTGCGCCGCTACGACACCTGGCGCGCCACCACCGGCACCGACGACGGCCAGGTCACCGACTGGGAGCAGCGCGAGTACTTCGAAGCCTACTGACCACCGGCAGAGAACAGAGGTCGTTGCATGATCGCCCGATACACCCTGCCCGAGATGGCGGAGCTCTTCTGCGACCAGTCGCGCTATGCCGGCTGGGTCCGCGTCGAGATCCTCGCCACCGAGGCACAGGTACGGCTGGGACGCGTCCCCGAGGAAGCGGTCCGCGACATGCGCCGGGCCCGCGTCCCGCTCGCCGCCCGCGTCGCCGAGATCGAGAAGGAACGCGACCACGAGGTCCTCTCCTTCCTCGCCGCCTACTGCGAGGACATCCCCGACTCCTCGGCCCGCTGGGTCCACCTGGGCATGACCAGCTACGACCTGGTCGACACCGCCCTGGGCCACACCCTGGCCCGCGCCACCGACCTGCTGACGGCCGCCGTACGGCGGCTGCGCCGCACCCTGGTGGACAAGGCCCTGGAGCACTTCGACACCCTGATGGTCGGCCGCACCCACGGCGTGCACGCCGAACCCACCACCTTCGGGCACAAACTCGCCGGCTACGCCTTCGCCGTCGACCGCTCGCTGCGCCGCCTCGCCGCCGCCCGCGACGCCGTCGCCGTCGGCACGATCTCCGGCTCCGTCGGCACCTACGCCCTCATCGACCCCTTCGTCGAGACCTACGTGTGCCAGTCGCTGGGCCTGGGCGTCGAACCCGCCCCCAGCCAGGTCGTCGCCCGCGACCGGCACGCCCAACTGGTGCAGGCCGTCGCCGCCCTGGGCGCCTGCGTCGAACAGATCGCCCTGGAGATGCGGCTGCTGCAACGCACCGAGGTCGCCGAGGTCGAGGAACGCCGATCGAGCGCCTACCAGGGCTCCAGCGCCATGCCCCACAAACGCAACCCCACCACCAGCGAACGGCTGTGCGGCCTGTCCCGCCTGCTGCGCGGCTACGCCACCACCGCCCTCGAGGACGTCGCCCTGTGGCACGAACGCGACCTGGCCCACCAGTCGGTCGAGCGGGTCATCCTGCCCGACAGCCTGGCCGTCGGCCACTTCCAGGCCACGATGGCCGAGGAACTGCTGTCCTGCCTCCAGGTCCACCCCGACCGGATGCGGGCCGCCCTGGACCGCACCCACGGCCTCATCTACAGTTCCGCCGTCCTGGCCGAACTCCTCGGCGACGGCACCGAACGCGAGCACGCCTACCGCTCCGCGCAACGCGCCGCCAACCGGACCCTGGCCACCGGCACCCCCTTCACCCACACCCTGGCCGAGGAAGGCGTCCGACTGCGCGAGGAACTGCGGCCCGAACGCTTCCTCGTCCACCACGACGTCGTACGGCGGCGATTGGAGACACTCGATGAGCTGGAAGACTGAACGCGCCGACGGAGCCGACCTCGACCTCGACGAGGTGCTGGCCGTCTACCACGAGTCGGGACTGGGCGAGCGGCGCCCCGTCGAGGACCGCGACCGGATGGCCGCGATGATCCGCCGGGCCAACCTCGTCGTCGTCGCCCGCGACACCGACGGCGCCCTCATCGGCATCGCCCGCAGCATCACCGACTTCTCCTACGTCACCTACCTGTCCGACATCGCCGTGGTGCGCCGCCACCAGCGCTCGGGGGTGGGACGGGCCCTGCTGGAGGCCACCCGGCACGAAGCACCCGACACCAAGGTGGTGCTCCTCTCGGCCCCCGCCGCCACCGCCTACTACCCGCGCGTCGGCTTCACCCGCCACGACTCGGCATGGGTCCTGAACCCCGGAGCGCCCCTGCAGGGGCCGCGAGCCCAGCCGTAGCCGGACTCCACCACGCATCCCTAGGTTCGTCGGCGCAAGGCCCGCGCCGACACCGCCCGCCGCCCGCGCGGGCGCCCGGCACATTCCACGGGGGAGGCATGAGCCACATTCCGTCACCGGCACTGCTGGAGCCCTCCGTCCCCGGCCCCGAGGCCACCCGGCCCGCGCCGCCGGGTGCCCCGGCGGCCGCCCGGGCACCCACCGGCCAGCGCATCCTGGTCGTCGACGGCGACGCCGCCCTCGCCGGATCGCTGACCGCCCAGCTGCGCCGGCACGGACACGACCCGGTCGGCGTCCGGCACGGCAGCGCCGCCCTGCAGGCCTACGGCGACGTCGAACTGGTGCTGCTCGACCTCGACCTGCCCGACCTCGACGGCCTGGAGGTGTGCCGCGCGATCCGCGAGGTCAGCCGGGTCCCGATCATCATCGTCACCGCCCGCCGGTCCGAACTCGACTGCGTCCTCGGGCTGCACGCCGGCGCCGACGACTACGTCACCAAGCCCTACGGGCTGCGCGAACTCATGGCCCGCATCGAGGCGGTGATGCGCCGCGCCCGCTGGCAGCCCGCCGCGGCCCGCGAGATCCACCACGGCCGCCTCCACATCGACGTCGACTCGCGCACCGTCACCGTCGACGACGAGCCGGTCGCCCTCACCCGCAAGGAGTTCGACCTGCTGCACCTGCTCGCCTCCCAGCCCGACACGGTGATCCCGCGCAAGCAGCTCCTGCAGCAGGTGTGGGGCGACTTCTGGTCGCGCCGCACCATCGACACCCACGTCAGCAGCCTGCGCGGCAAACTCGGCGGCAGCGGATGGGTCGTCACCGTGCGCGGGGTGGGATTCAAGCTGGGCACCGGATGACGCGCCCGCACCCCGCGAGCACGCCGCACGAGCCGGACACGAGTGCGCCTTGCTGGACTACAGCCGCCCCCCACACCGGCAGCCGTGCAGACGAGTCCAGGAGAACACCATGATCACCCGACGCAGTGCACTGAGCGTCGCGCTCGCCACCACAGGGGTGGGGCTGACCGGCGCCGGCCTGGCCCCCCTGGTCGCCGCGCACCCGACGGCCGGGACGCGGGCCGCGACACCACCGGCGGCCCCGGCCGCGGGGGAGAAGTTCCGGCGGCCGATGCCCCTGCTGCCCGTCAAGCGACCGCTGGGCACCGCCGGCAGGTCCGACGTGTACGAGATGACCATCAAGCCCGCCCGCGCGGAGATCCTGCCCGGCATCCAGACCGACGTCCTCACCTACGACGGCCACTTCCCCGGACCGGTCATCAAGGCCCGCACCGGCCGCCCCGTGGTGATCCGCCAGCGCAACCGCCTCACCGTGCCGACCGCGGTGCACCTGCACGGAGCCGCCGTGCGCCCGGACAGCGACGGCGACCCCATGGACGTCATCGCCCCCGGCGCCGACCGCGTCTACCACTACCCCAACCGGCAGCCCAACGCCCCGCTGTGGTTCCACGACCACGCCCACCACCTCGAGGCGGAGAACACCTACCGCGGCCTGTCCGGCTCCTACCTGCTCACCGACGCCACCGAACGCGCCCTGCCCCTGCCCGCGGGACGCTACGACGTCGTCATCGCCCTGCGCGACGCCCGCTTCGACGACCAGGGCCGGCTCGCCTACGCGATGGGCGACCGGGCCCGCAACACCCTCCTCGCCAACGGCGTGCCCTACCCCTACTTCGAGGTCGCCGCCCGCAAGTACCGGCTGCGCCTGCTCAACGCCTCCAACCAGCGCCGCTTCGAACTGCGCCTGGCCGACGGCGGCCCCCTCGTCCAGATCGGCTCCGACGGCGGCCTGCTCGCCGCCCCCCACACCACCGACCACATCCCGCTGTCCGCCGGCGAACGCGCCGACGTCGTCGTCGACTTCTCCCGCTACCCGGCCGGCACCAGCGTGGTGCTGAAGAACACCACCGGCCCCGGTCCGGCCGAGGAGACCGGCGAGGTGCTGCGCTTCGACGTGGTGCGCACCGCCGACGACCCCAGCCGGATCCCCGCCCGGCTGCGCACCCTGCCGCCGCTGCCCCGCCCCGACGCCGAACGCGAGGTGGTGCTGCGCATGGACGAGGGCGGCGAACACCCCGGCGCCTACATCGACGAGAAGGTCTACGACCCCGAACGCGTCGACGCCTTCGTCAAGTTCGGCACCAGCGAGATCTGGACGGTCACCAACGCCAACGCGCGCGCCGAGCACAACTTCCACCTGCACCTGGTGCAGTTCCGGGTGCTGGAGCGCGACGGGCGGCCCCCGCAGCCGGGGGAGAGCGGCCTGAAGGACACCGTCTTCCTCGCCCCGGGCGAGACGGTCAGGCTCCAGGCCGTCTTCGACAGCTACCGGGGCCACTACGTCTACCACTGCCACATGTTCGAGCACGGCGCACGGGGCATGATGGCCACCATGCACATCAGATGAGGCGTTCCGGCCGGGAGAGGACAGCTCATGGGCGCGACGACCGGCGAGACCGAGGAGACCAGGCGCGGCCCCGGCCGGCACAGCGTACGCCTGGCACTGATACCGCTCCTGCTCGCGATGCTGCCCTCCTCGCTGGGCACCACCATCGTCGCGACCTCGATGCCCACGATCGCCGGTGAACTCGGCGGCGTCGCCCACCTGTCCTGGGCCGTCACCTCCTACACCCTGGCCGCCGCGGCCTCCATCCCCGTCTGGGGCAGGCTCGGCGACATGTACGGGCGCACCCGCTGGCTCGTCGTGGCGATGTCGGTCTTCCTGACCGGCTCCGCCCTGTGCGGGCTGGCCCAGGACATGGCGGAGCTGATCGCCGCCCGCACCCTGCAGGGCCTGGGCGGGGGAGGGCTCGCGGTCGGCGTCATGGCGGTCATCGGCGAGCTGATCCCGCCGCGCGAACGCGGCCGCTACCAGGGCATGATCACCAGCGTCATGGTGTTCTCCATGATCGTCGGCCCGCTGATCGGCGGCGGCATCACCGACACCGTCGGCTGGCGCTGGACGTTCCTGGTCAACCTGCCCGTCGGCGTCCTCGCCCTGGTCCTGATCGCCCGTCTGGTGCGGGTGGCCGGCCCGCGCCGCCAGGCGCACATCGACTACGCGGGCGCCGCCCTGCTGGTCGTGTGCATCGTGTCGTTCGTGCTGGTGGTCACCTGGGGCGGCGTCAAGCACGCCTGGGGCTCGCCGACGATCCTCGCCCTCGCGGCCCTGTGCGCCGCGGCCCTGGCCGGCTTCGTCCACGCCCAGTCCCGCGCCGCCCAGCCGGTGCTGCCGCCGCGCCTCTTCCGCAGCCTCAACTTCTCCCTGATGTCCGTCCTGAGCTTCACCAACGGCTTCGTGATGTTCGGCGCGGTCCTGTACCTCCCGCTGTACCAGCAGGCCGTGCACGGCGTCTCCGCGACCGGCTCCGGCCTGCTGCTGCTGCCGATGCTCGGCGCCCTGGTCGTCGTCTCCCAGTTCTCCGGACGGGCCGTCGCCCGCACGGGCCGCTACAAAGCCCTCCAGGTCAGCGGCGCGGCCGCCATGCTCGCCGGCACGCTGCTGCTGTCCCGGATGGACACCCACACCCCCCGGCCGGCCGCCGCGCTCTTCATGACGCTGCTGGGCGCCGGCATGGGCTTTCTGGGGCAGAACGTGATGACCGTCGCGCAGAACAGCGTCACCGCCCAGGACGTGGGCGTCGCCTCCGCCGCGATGACGCTCTTCCGCACCCTGGGCCAGTCGGTCGGCGTCGCCGCCATGGGCACCCTGTTCAACAGCCGGGTGCGCGAGGTGATGGCCCGGCAGACGCACGGCGCCGCCTCCCTCCCCGACACCCGCCTCGACGCCCAGGGCATGAACCGGCTGGAGGCCGGGATGCGCACCGTCTACCGCGGCGCCGTCGCCCAGGGCGTCCAGGGCGCCTTCCTGCTGGCGTCGCTGGCCGCCGGCCTCGCCCTGCTGAGCGCGCTCCTCGTGCGCGAGGTCCCCCTGCGCACCGACCGCACCTGACCCCCGCAGCAGCCCGCCCCCCGCAGCAGCCCCCCCGCAACAAGGACGGCCCCGCGCCCCCAAGCATCAGGGGGCCGCGGGGCCGAAGCCGGCACCGGTGCGGTCAGCGCCGGCTCGCCTCGACGATCGAGATCGCCGCCGGCGTCTGCACGACGCGCTCCAGCGTGAACCCGGCCCTGTCCAGCAGGTCGCCGTACTGGGCGCGGGTGCGCTCCTTGCCGCCCACCAGCAGCATCAGCCACAGGTCGACCAGCTTCCCGGAGTGCGGGCCGTTGAGCTTGTCGGGGACGACCATCTCCATCACCAGCAGGCGGCCGCCGGGGTTCATCGCCTCCCGCACGTTCCCCAGGATCTCCAGGGCCTGCGGCTCCGGCCAGTCGTGGATGATGTGCTTGAGGATGTACGCGTCCCCGCCGCCGGGCACCGCGTCGAACAGGCCGCCGTCCGCGATCGTGCACCGCTCGGACACGCCCTGCGCCTGAAGGAAGGCGGCGGCGCCGTTGGAGCCCACCCGCGGGTCGGAGAGGATCCCGCGCGCCGACGGCGTCTTCTTCAGCACGCCGGCCAGCAGGTCGCCCCGGCCGCCGCAGAAGTCGACCACGGTGCCGTAGCGGGCGAAGTCGTAGGCGGCCAGCAGCGGTTCCGTCTCCGTGCTCGACATCGCGCCCATACCGCTGGTGAAGACCGCGCCGTACTCCGCGTTGGCCTCCAGGTACTCGAACGCGCCCATGCCGCGCAGCTTGGGCAGGCTCGGCTCGCCGGTGCGCACCGCGTCGACCAGGTGGCCCCAGTCCTCCCAGTGCAGGGGGTGACCCATCAGCCGGGCGATGCCGTACATGGACATCGGCGCGTCCTCGCACAGCGCCCGGGCCATCGGGGTCAGGGCGAACCGCCCGTCCTTGCGCTCGGTGAAGATGTCGTAGGTCGCCAGCAGCCGCAGCAGGCGGTGCAGCGCGTCGGGGTCCGCACCGGTCTTCTCGGCGATCCGCTCCGGCGCCAGCGGGCCGTCCACGAGGGTCTGCGCGACGCGCAGCTCGGCGGCCACGTAGATCGCCTGGCTGACCATGGCCCCCTGGACCAGTTCCAGGAGCGCGAACGGCGGCGGTGCGAGCTTGCGCGTCAGACTCTGCAGAGCTGCGCGCACCCCTTCGACGGCACGGACGACACGGGCGGGCGGCAGTGGCGGCATGGCATTCCTCCGGCTGGTGCGATGACGTGACGGTTGTGAACGGGCGTAGGGGGCAGGGGAGAGCACCTTTCGCGAAACTCGCAGCGACCGGCGGAGCGGCACTGGAGCATGTCTCGAAGGACGACGGGTGCCGCACCGGCCCCGGAAGAACAGGCGGGTGCGGAAAGGGCGCAGGCCGCCCGCGGGCCGCGCGGCGCCCCGCCCGCGGCGCACCCGCACGACAGGCCCCACCCGCACCCGCACGACAGCGACGGCCGCGGTCCGCCTCACCCCCGCAGCGCCCGGTCCACCAGCGGCCCCGCGGCCCCGGTGTACCGCCCGGGATCGAGCAGCTCCGCCAGCTCCTCGCGGCTCAGCACGCCCTGCAGCCCGGGCAGTGCGGCCAGCACGTCGCCGAGCCCGCGCCCGCTTCGCCGCGCCTGCTCCGAGGCCCGGCTGAGCACCTCCCCGGCCGCCGCCCTCCCCAGCCGGGGCGCCAGATACGCGGAGAGGCGTTCGGAGACGATCTGCCCGCCGGTCGCGTCGAGGTTGTCGCGCATCCGCCGCGGATGCACGCTCAGGCCCGCCGCCAGCTCGGCGGCCGCGTGCGCGGCGCCCCCGGTGAGCCGCAGGCACTCGCGCAACGGCTGCCACTCGGCGTGCCACAGTCCCGCCGAGCGCTCGTCCTCCGCCGGCAGGCACTGCGCCAGCACGCAGCTCAGCGCCGGCACCTGCACCGCCGCCGACCGCATCAGGGTCGCCAGGACCGGGTTGCGTTTGTGGGGCATCGCCGACGACACCCCCCGGCCGGCCCCGGCGGGCTCGGCGACCTCGCCGATCTCGGTACGGGCCAGCACCTGCACGTCCGCCGCCATCTTGCCCAGCGCGCCCGCGGTGTAGGCCAGGGCCGCGCCCAGATCGGTGACCGGCGTGCGCAGCGCGTGCCAGGGCAGCACCGGCCGGGCCAGGCCCGTCTCGGCGGCGAACGCCTCGACCAGATCGTCCACCACCTCGTGCGGGCCGCGGCCTGCGCCGCCCGCGGCCTGCCCCGCGTACTGCAGATAGCCGGCCAGGGTGCCGGCCGCGCCGCCCAGCGACACCGGCAGCCCTTCGTCGGCGATCCGCTGCAGCCGCGCGGCCGCCTCCAGCACCAGCTGCCGCCAGCCGGCCGCCTTGAGCCCGAACGTGGTGGGCACGGCGTGCAGGGCCAGGGTCCGCCCGGCCATCGCCGTGTCGCGGTGGGCGGCCGCCAGCTCCGTCAGGGACGCCGCCGTGGCCCGCAGGTCCGCGACGATCGGCCGCAGGGCCCGCGCCGCCACCAGCATCGCGCCGGTGTCGAAGACGTCCTGGCTGGTGGAGCCGCGGTGCACGTACTCGGCGGCCTGCGGCGCCTCCGTGCCGACCCGGCGGGTCAGCGCGGCCACCAGGGCGACCACCGGGTTCGCCGTGCGGCGGGCGGCCAGGGCCAGTTCCCGCACGTCGAAGTACTCGGCCCGGGCGGCGGCCGTGATCGCCGCGGCGGCCGCGGCCGGCACCGTGCCGCAGCGGGCCTGGGCCCGGGCCAGCGCCGCCTCCGCGTCCAGCATGGCCTGCAGCCAGGCGGTGTCGCCCACCGCGGCCTCCACCTCGGTGCCCACCCGCACCGGCGACAGCAGCCCGGCGTCCGGCTGCACACCGGGGACGGGACCGGCGGGTTCGCTGCGCGTCGTGCTCACGGATGCACCTCTTTCGGGCCGGGAACCACCGCAATGCCGTCCACCGCGGCCGGCGCCGGGTGCAGCGGGGCGGGCAGCGCCAGCACCGCCGCCGCGATGGCGTCGGAGTCCTCCAGCGTCACCGACCCGACACCGGGCCGTATCCCCGCCGCCGTCACCCAGTGCACCGACTCCGTGGGCACCCCGAACGCGAAGCGCCGCGGATGCGCCGCCCCCGCGCCGTCCAGCAGGTGGTACGGCCGCGCCGACACGGCCAGCCCGCCCGTCTCGTAGCCGCCGTCGCCGTCGCCGCCGATGTGGTAGGGGCGGCACCGCCCCGCCTCCAGCAGCCGCCGCATCAGCGGATCGGCCGTACGGCGCAGATCGGTCCCGGGCAGCCGGGCCTCGATCAGCGCGGTGGCCCGCACCCGCACCCCGGGAACCCGTGCCGACGTGCCGACGAAGACGGCCTCCCCCTCCTCGACACCGGTGCTCACGTGCAGGCCGGGGCCGGTCACGTCGAGCACCCCGGCCTCCATGAGCGCGATCATCTCCTCCACCCGCCCGGCGGGCGGGCCGATGGACAGATAGGCGTTGAGCGGCGTGTACCACCGCTCCAGCTCGTCGCGGTGCGAGGCCGCCTCCAGCCCGCCGTGGTCGACGGCCAGCCGGATCTCGTTGCGCAGGTCCCGCAGCACGTCCAGAGCGGCCTTCAGCGGCCCGCGCACGTTCCCCCGGCGCGCCTCGGCGACGTCGCGGACCAGATGGTCGCGCAGCCAGGCACGGAACTCGGCCGGGCCGGCGAAGGAACGCGCGGCGTACGGACGGGCGACGACCCCCCAGTCCCAGCGCTCGTCCCGCCCGATCCCGGCGGCGTCCAGCACGGCGTCCTGCGCCCGGCCCGGTGCGGCCCGCAGGAAACGCGACGCGAAACGGGCCACGGCGGCCGCCTCGTCGCCCCGCGCGCTCAGCAGCGCCTCGTAGTAGACGCTCTGCACCTCCGTGGAGATCATCGGCCACAGCACGGTGTGGAAACGCAACGGCTCCGCGCCCGCCGCGCGCAGCGCCGCGACCCGCTCCACGGTCAGCAGCCGCGGCCGGTAACGGCCGTGCGCACCCTTCTCGTTGTCGCCGCGGGAGTGGTACGGCACCCCGCGCCGCGAACCGGCGAACATCCGCGGCTCCCGGCCCGACGGCCGGTACACCAGCCGGCCCCCCACCCGCTCGAACGTGCCGCCCCGGGCGTGGGTGAACAGCGACATGTAGTCGAAGAAGTTCAGCCCCAGCCCGCGCAGCAGCACGGGCTGGCCCGGCGCGATGCGCGACAGGTCCACGTCCGCGGGGTTGGCCGGCGCGACGTAGACGAGGTCATGACGGGCGGCGAACTCCGCCAGCACCCGCTCGCGCCGTCCGAGGCGGGCGGGGACGTGCCCCTGCGCGAGCACCACCGCGGACAGCCCCGTCAGCCGCGTACCGTCCTCGAGGACCACGGTCTGCGGCCCCGCCCCGTAGGCACCCCCCGGCCCGCCGGCCGACGACTCCTCCTCCAGGGCCACCGCCCGCACCCGGTGCACCCGCACCACCACATGCGCCGGCGCGTTCGCGACGACCTGCTCGAACGCCCAGGTCAGGTACCGCCCGTACAGGGCACGGGTGGGATACGTGTCCGGCCCCAGCGCCCCGGCCTCGGCCAGGACGTCCTCGTCGCGGGGCGTGGCGGGACCGGGCGGGAGCGAGCCCCGGCGCAGCGCCCTGGCCCACTCGTACAGACTCGGCCCCTCCTCCAGCGGGCCCCGGATGCTGACGCTGCCGTCGGTGTACACCGTGACCTGCGAGGCGACGGTGTTCATCAGCAGGTGCGGCGACTGCGACGGCCGCCACACGCGGCCCGCGCCGGGCGGTTCGGGATCGACGACGTGCACGCCCACCCGCTCCCACAGCGGCGACTTGCGCTCCTGCGCGCACAGCCGCTCCAGCAGGGACAATCCGCGCGGGCCGGCTCCGACCAGGCACACCTCGGTGCGCCGGCCGCTCACCACGTCGTTCCGCCCGGCGCACCGTCGTCAACCAAGGGACCTGTGGGCATGGTCGCGTTCTCCTTGTCACGCAGGGCCTGCCGGCCTCGAGAGCAACCGCCGTCCGGTGCGCACCACACTCCCCGCGGCGCCGGGAGGAACGCTCAACCAGCACTCGCGTCCCGTTGGAGGCCCGCCGCCCGCCGCCCGCCGCCGTCCCCGCCGCCCGGCACCGGCGGATGTCGAGCAGGACACCAGCTGTTCTGCAGGGGCGGGCCCCACCGTGGGGGGAAACCCCCAGGAGGTGCCCCGTGGAAGAACGGACCGCCCACGCGGTGCGCGTGGAGCGCGGATCGGCCGACGAGGCGGAACTGGCCGCCGTCACGGTGGTGCTGATGGCCGCACTGGCCGGCCGGCGGGCGCACGCCGGCCGGCACCACCAGGACACCGCGCCGCGGCCGGCCGCCGCGCAGTGGCACCGGTGGGACCGACTCGCGGCCTATCAGCCGCCGCACAGCTGGCAGTAGCGGCCGGCCGGCGGCAGGAAGGGACGCAACGTGACCCTCATCGACGACGTCTTTCGCCCACACGCCGAGGGGGACGACTCCCGGGGGCGGGCGGCCGGGCTGCGCGCCGTGCGCCGACGCGCCGTGCACGGACCGGGAACCGCGGCGACCCGGGCCCAGCACGCCAAGGGGAAGCTGACGGCACGCGAACGCATCGCCCTGCTGCTGGACGAGGGCTCCTTCTGCGAGATGGAGCAGCTGCGCACGCACCGGGCGACCGGCTTCGGGCTGGAGGACCGCAGGCCCTACACCGACGGGGTGATCACCGGCTGGGGAACGGTGGAGGGGCGCACGGTCTTCGTCTACGCCCACGACTTCCGCATCTTCGGCGGGGCGCTGGGGGAGGCGCACGCCGCCAAGATCCACAAGGTGATGGACAAGGCGATCGCCGCCGGCGCCCCGCTGGTCTCCCTCAACGACGGCGCGGGCGCGCGCATCCAGGAAGGCGTCTCGGCACTGGCCGGCTACGGCGGCATCTTCCAGCGCAACACCCGCGCGTCCGGCGTCATCCCGCAGATCTCCGTCATGCTCGGCCCGTGCGCGGGCGGCGCCGCCTACAGCCCGGCGCTGACCGACTTCGTGTTCATGGTCCGCGACGTGTCGCAGATGTTCATCACCGGCCCCGACGTGGTCAAGGCCGTGACGGGGGAGGAGATCACCCACGACGGGCTCGGCGGTGCGGACGTGCACGCCCGCACCAGCGGCGTGGCGCACTTCGTCCACGAGGACGAGGAGAGCTGCCTCGCCGACGTCCGCTACCTGCTGTGGATGCTGCCCCAGAACAACCGGGAGAACCCGCCGGTGGTGAGCACCCAGGACCCGCCCGACCGGCCCTGCGAGGCACTGCTGGACCTGGTGCCCGTGGACGGCAACCGCCCCTACGACGTCCGCCGGGTCATCGAGGAGATCGTCGACGACGGGGAGTACGTCGAGGTCCACGAGCAGTGGGCACCCAACGTGGTCTGCGCCCTCGCCCGCCTCGACGGCTCGGTCGTGGGCATCGTGGCCAACCAGCCGCAGACACTGGCCGGGGTGCTGGACATCCGGGCCAGCGAGAAGGCCGCCCGCTTCGTGCAGATGTGCGACGCGTTCAACATCCCGATCGTCACCCTGCTGGACGTGCCGGGCTTCCTGCCCGGCACCGACCAGGAGCACGGCGGCGTCATCCGCCACGGCGCGAAACTCCTGTACGCCTACTGCAACGCCACCGTGCCCCGGATCTCACTGGTCCTCAGAAAGGCCTACGGCGGCGCCTACATCGTCATGGACAGCCAGTCCATCGGCGCCGACCTCACCTTCGCCTGGCCCACCAACGAGATCGCCGTGATGGGCGCCGAGGGCGCCGCGAACGTCATCTTCCGCCGCGCCATCGCCCGGGCGGCGGACCCCGAGGCCGAACGGGCGCGCCTGGTCAAGGAGTACCGGGCCCAGCTGATGCACCCCTACCACGCGGCCGAACGCGGCCTGGTGGACGACGTGATCGACCCCGTCGACACCCGGCGGGTCCTCGTCTCCTCCCTGAGGATGCTGCGCACCAAGCAGGTCGGCCTGCCGCTGCGCAAACACGGCAACCCTCCCCAGTGACCGCCGGGCGGACCCGCCCGCCCACGCAGCAGCGCCCGCCACCGCCGAACCCACGCGGTGGCGGGCACCGCCGCGTGCACGGCGGCCGTGACGGCAGCGGCGCACGCGGCGGCAGCGACGGCCCGTCGCCGGGCGCGAGGGCGGCCCCGGCGCGTCCCACGCCCCCATGCCCTCACGGCCCCGCGGCGGTACGGCACAGGCGGCACCGGCCCGGCAGCCGGCCGTGAGCCGCACCGGGCCCTGCCCAGGCACAGGCACCGGCCCCCGGCCGACGCCCTCCCCGCCCCGGCCGGCGCGGCCCGCACGGCGGGGAAGAGCGGGGAGTGCCGGCCGGCGGGTGAAGCCGCCGACACCGGTCATCCGCAAAACCCGACGGAACACGCCGGAAGGGGGCCGCATTCGCGTGGCCCGGGCCGCCCCCACCTGTTCACCGGTCATGGCGCCGGAAGTTTCCGAACGGGAATGCGCCGGGCACGACGCCATGCCGGACGCCGGTCCGGCACACCGGCCGGACGGCAATCAGGGTGACCTTATTACAGCTGCGCGCGGGATGGGAGACCCCCGTCGGGAGGGCCGGCGGAGGTAATTCCTCCGCTTGAACAGCCCTTGACCTCCCCGGACACGGCCCCAGGGAAGCACTTGCCGCACCCGGCAATGAGTCGACACAATCCCGCTGGTCCATGAGTTATCGGTGGACAACGGCGAAAGCACCATCAGAGGGACAACTGAAAAGCGGTGGAGTATCCGCGGATCCGGGTCACACCAGCGGTTAACGTACTCGACGGCTCGGTGAGCACAGAGAGGCTGCGGAGTCTGCCAATGCGACATGCGCTGCAGATCAGATTCGGTGACGGCTCGCAAGCGCGAAGCCGCCGGATTCTAGGAGGAATCTGTGAGGGTAAAGGTCCTCGGCCCGCTTGGTGCCGATGTCAACGGTGTGAATGTCGTACCAACCGCAAGTAAGCCCCGGCAGATACTGGCGCTTTTGGCCCTCTATCCCGGGCGGGTCGTTCCGATCTCGACACTCATGGAGGAGATCTGGGGAGTCGACCTGCCCGCGAGCGCCCTGACGACGCTGCAGACGTACATCCTCCAGCTGCGGCGGCGCCTCGGCGCGGCCATGGGCCCGGACGCCCCGGGCACCGCCAAGGACGTCCTGGTCACCCGGTACGGCGGATACCTCCTCCAGATCCCGCCCGAGCAGGTGGACGTCCACGAGTACGAGCGCCTGGTGGCCGCGGGACAGCGCGCGTTCGACAGCGGCGACGACCTGATGGCGGCCACCCTCTTCCGGCGGGCGCTCGACCTGTGGGACGGCTCCGCCCTGGTCGACGTACGGATCGGCTCCGTGCTCGAGATCGAGGCGACCCGCCTGGAGGAGAGCCGCCTGGTCACCGTGGAACGGCGGATCGACGCCGAGCTGCGGCTCGGCCGGCACTGCGAGTTCATCGCCGAGCTGACCGATCTGATCGCGCGCCACCCCCGGCACGAGGGCCTGCACTCCCAGGCCATGGTGGCGCTGTACCGCTCGGGCCGGCAGGCATCGGCGCTGGGCGTCTACCAGCGCCTGAGAACCCGCCTGATCGAGGATCTGGGAGTGGAACCCTCGCCCCAGTTACAGCGGCTCCACCAGGCGATCCTCACCGTCGATCCCCGGCTGGACGTGATCGCGGGGCACCAGCCCTCCTCCACCTTCGGCCGCTACGCGAGCTGAGCGGCCGGCGCGGGCGGTGTCGTCGGCGGCATCTGCAGATCTCCCCGGAGCGCACCTCTTGCGCGGGGGATGCCGCCGGCGGCGTCACGACGAGGCCATGACGCCGCACGTCCCGCCGGGGGACGCCCCGCAAGGGCCGGGACACGCGGATCGACTGCGGAATTTCCTCAGTTGAAGGTCTGCGGGCACTCGTCGCAGACCAACTCCATGCGCATCGCGATGCGGTTCCACTGCGCCGCGCACGCGCGTGCCAGCGCGGCGATCTTCCGCGCCTGATGAGCGGGCGCCTGCAGCACCAGGACGGGATCGGTCCTGCGGATGACGCGGGCTTCGAGCCAGCGGATCATCTCCCGGCCGTCGTTGCTGTACTTCAGGGCGGGGTCCCGTTTCAGCGCCTCCAGCTGGACGACGGGGTCGACGAACGAGCCCATCGGGTAGAGGCCGGCCTGCGCCGCACGGATGCCCGCCTCGGCGCCCGCGCCCGGCGGCGGGCCGTCGTCCCTGCCTGATCGTTCCTGTGCGTCCCGGGCCGCCGGCGCGGACACACCGGCCGGTTCGGCGCTCACCCGCGGGACGGCGTCCGGCTCCTCGGGGACGATGCCGGTGGCCTTCTGGCGGCCCTTGTGGGAATTGAGCGGCCGGACCCGGCCGTCGCGCCCGACTCTGAGCGGAGCCTGCGCGATCTGCCCCGCGTATTTGCGGCGTAACGCCCCGACGGTCTTTCCGGAAAGGCCGGTCTTCACGGCGACCGCCCGGTCCGACCACTCGGGGAAACTCTCCAGGATCTTCATCGCCGACTTCTTGCGGTCGGAGAGGGTCAGCGCCAGACCGTGCTTCATGTTCAACTCGACGGCCAGCAGGAAGGCTTCCCGTTCCGACCCCTCGAAATAGCGGGCCTCGACGGTTTCCCGACCGTTCAGACGGGCCGCGTGCAGCCGGTGCATCCCGTCGACGACCTTCATGGTCGAGCGGTGCACGACGATCGGCGGGAGCCTGTCGGGACACGCGGCCAGAGCGCGCACGTGGTCCTGGTCGATTCCGGCCAGACGGGGGGAATCGGCGTCGCGGAGCATGTCGATCGGAATCCGGGTGATGGAATCGGAGAGTTCAGCCGAGTGATCCGGTCTGACCGGCCGACATATCTGATCTTGAGGAAGTCCGCCTCCGGGGTTGGTCTCCCCCGGCATGCCGATCATCACGCTGCTTCTCCCCCCGAACCGAAGCGCATATGCGGGGACAGTACCATTGGGATTCCGCCACGAACAGAGCACTCTCCGGAACTTTGTACGAGCGTGTTATGTCGGTTTTTGTCGGGCGGGACACCGGTGCCCCCCAGACGCCTCGCGCAGGCCCCGGCGGCCGCGAGGACCGCGTCCCGCAGGCCGTCCGCCGACCGCGGCCCGTGCCGCCCGGCGCACACCCTCCACCGCCTGCGGCACACACGGACATCCCGCCACGGCGGCCCGGTGCGCAACCGCCACGCGATCCCGTCGACGACCTCGCGGCGACCGGCCCGGCGACCGCCGACCCGAACCGACTTCATCCACCGGACCCGAGCCGAACCCGCCCTGCCGCACCGAGCCCCGCAGCGTCTTCTGCGCCCCCGACGCGGGCGGGGCGGCCGGGTCCGGCCCGGCCCCCCGCCCACCGCGCTGCGGCCGCACCCCGGCTACCCGCCGACCACGCCCCGCTGCTCCAGCGCCTTGCGCAGGGCCCGCACGGCGTAGAAGGCGCGGCTCTTGACGGTGCCGGGCGGGATGCCGAGGTGCCCGGCCGCCTGGGCCACGCTGCACTCCAGGAAGTACATGAGGCGGATGACGGTCCGCTGCTGCTCGTTCAGCTCCCGCAGTGCTTCCCGCACCACATGGGAGGTCAGGGCGGAGTCGGTGCCGTCGCAGGAGGCGTCCAGGTCCTCCACCGGCATCAGCTCCAACGGCCGGATCTGCCGGGCCCGGTGGTGGTCGACGACCAGGTTCCTGGCCACGGTGAACAACCACGGCCGCAGGTGTTCGCCGCGGGTGCCCAGGAACCCGGCGTGCTTCCAGGCGCGGGCCGCCGTCTCCTGGAAGATGTCCTCCGCCTTGTGCCAGTCACCGTCCAGCAGCCGCGCGGCGTACCGGACGAGCAAGGGCCCGTACCGCTCGTAGATGTCTCGGAGGAAGGCGTCGCAGTCGGCGTCCGACGCGACGTGCCGGGCGTGTGCCCCGGCTGGAGCGAGGGTGGCGACCCCCGCCACCAAGGTCCCGTTCATGGGTGGCGCTCAATCCTGTTCAGGTGTTCTGTGTCGCGCTCTCCCGCACGGGCGGGACAGCGGGCCAACACTCTCCGGATCGCCTTGGCCAAACCTTGTCGTCTTCTTGTCGCGCCCCCGGACCCGTCACACCGGCGTCGCGGCCGGCACCCCGCCGCCGGACGGAGACGTCCGCCGACCGGAGAGGGAGGGAGCCGGGGCATCCGGCGGCGCCAGCCCGCGAGGCGACCGGGGCGCCCTCCCGGCCGCCCCAAAAGCCGGGCACGGGCTGCAAACGCCTTGAGGGCCCGCACGGTTCACCGCGGATCACCCCGGAAAACTTCCGCGAGCGGTGAACCGACCGCCGTCCGGCGCCGTTCCTTGCGGTGAGTGCTCCGCTTCGTACACGGGGCACATCGACGCGGCCGGTCCGAACCCCCTGACGACCGGACGCGAAACCCGTGCCGCCGCCCCCTGCGGACGGCGGCACGGGTTTTCCCCTCGGAGACCATCGCGCCCGCTGAGCGGGCCGGACGACACCCCTTGCTCCGCCGCCGCGCCCCGGCGCGCGGCGGTCGGCCACGGACCGGGTCGCCCGCCCGTCGACGGGGCTGCTCCGCAGCACCGCACCACCACGGAAGGAAAGCTCCACCCATGAAGCGCTCCATCTCGCGTATCGCGCTCGTCGTGGCGGCGGGAGCCATGACGGCTCTGCTGCCCGCCCTCCCGGCCGCCGCCATCAATCAGACCGGCTGCGGCGACCGGACCGACTTCGTCAAGGTCTGGTACAACGGCGGCCAGACCGCGTGCTACGCCAACGCGGGTGTCATCGCCCCCCAGCTCCCCAACGTCTCGAGGATCACCTCGGGCAACAACAACATCGAGCTCATACTGGGCGACCAGACGAGGGCCATGTCCAAGTGGTCGAGCATCGTCGACGTCGAGGGACTCAACGCGACGCTGTACATCCTGCACATCCGCTGACCGCCGCGTCCGCGGCGCCGGCCTTGCACCGGCGCCGCGCAGCCCCGGTGCGGGGCCGGCCCTCCCCGCGCCTTCGACGGGGCGGCGGACCTCGCCGAGCGGGTTTCACCGGCCCCACCCCGACAGCACCACCATCCAAAGGACGTTCACCATGCACTTCACCCGCCTGCCCCGCCCGAGCCGCCGGCTCGCCCTGCTCGGTGTCACCGCGGCCGCGGGCCTGTCCGTCGCGGCCGTCACCCTTCCCGGCACGGCCGGTGCCGCGCCCCGCCACCAGGAGCGGCCGACGATCGTGCTGGAGCACGGGGCGTTCGCCGACGCCGCGAGCTGGGACGGCGTCGTCAAGCGGCTGCAGCGCGCCGGCTATCCGGTGGTGGCCGCCGCCAACCCGCTGCGCGGCCCGGCCACCGATGCCGCCTACCTGCGCAGCGTCGTGGAGCACATCGACGGGCCGGTGGTCCTGGTGGGCCACTCCTACGGCGGCACCGTCATCAGCCAGGCCGCCGCCGGCCTGGAGGACAAGGTCAAGGCGCTCGTCTACATCGCGGCGTTCCTGCCCGACGCGGGGGAGAGTTCGCTGGGGCTGACGAACAAGTTCCCCGGCAGCACCCTCGGCCAGGTGGTCGAACCGGTGAACTACACGCTGCCGGACGGCAGTCAGGGCGCCGACGTCTACATCAAGCCGGACAAGTTCCACCAGCAGTTCGCCGCGGACGTCTCCGCGGACAAGGCGCGGCTCATGGCCGCCGGGCAGCGTCCGGTCGCCGCCGCCGCGCTGGAGGAGCCCTCCACCCAGGCCGCCTGGAAGACCATCCCCTCCTGGTCGCTGGTCACCACCGAGGACCTCAACATCCCCGTGGCCGCCCAGCGCTTCATGTCGGCCCGGGCGCACGCGCACACGACCGAGATCGACGCCTCCCACGCGGTGTCCGTCTCCCGCCCCGAGGCCGTCACCCGCATCGTCGAGCAGGCGGCCCGCACGGTCCGCTGACCGGCACCACGCCCGATCCGCACACACCTCCCGCATCACCTCCCGTCAGAAAGGCAGCAACCACCATGGCGTTCGTCACCGTCGGCCAGGAGAACTCCACCCCGATCGAGCTGTACTACGAGGACCACGGCAGCGGGCAGCCGGTCGTGCTCATCCACGGCTACCCGCTGGACGGTCACTCCTGGGAGAAGCAGGCCGCCGCCCTGCTGCGGGCCGGCTACCGCGTCATCACCTACGACCGGCGCGGTTTCGGCCGCTCCAGCCAGCCCACCACCGGCTACGACTACGACACCTTCGCCGCCGACCTGCACACCCTCCTGGAGACCCTCGACCTCAACGACGCGGTCCTGGTCGGATTCTCCATGGGCACCGGCGAAGTCGGCCGCTACCTGGGCACCCACGGCTCCGCCCGCATCGCCAAGGCCGCCTTCCTGGCCTCCCTGGAACCGTTCCTGCTGAAGACCGACGACAACCCCGAGGGCGTCGACGGCACCGTCTTCGACGGCATCGAGCAGGCCGTCACCGCCGACCGCTACGCCTACTTCACCGCGTTCTACCAGGACTTCTACAACCTGGACGAGAACCTCGGCACCCGGATCAGCGAGGAAGCCGTCCGCCACAGCTGGAACGTCGCCGCCGGCGCCTCCTGGTACGCCTCCCTGGCCTGCGTGGCGACCTGGACCACCGACTTCCGCGCCGACATCGCCAAGATCGACGTACCCGCCCTGATCCTGCACGGCACCGCCGACCGCATCCTGCCGATCGAGGCCACCGCCGAGCCGTTCCGCCGGGCACTCCCGCACGCCGAGTACGTCGTCGTCGAGGGCGCCCCGCACGGCCTGCTGTGGACCCACGCCCAGGAGGTCACCGACGCCCTGCTCGCCTTCCTGGCCAAGTGAGCGGCCCCCGGCCGGTTTCCTGCCGCCGGTGACGGCCGCGGCGGGCCCGGCGGTGGCCGTCGCCCGCGCCTGTGCGGGGAGCGCGCGGCCGGCCGCCGAACGGGGCCGCCGACGCCGCCCGGCACGATCCGGACGAGAGGCCCTAACCCCGCACCGAGGGACGGAGCTCGCGCGCAGGATCACCACTCGTCGGAACCGGGACCCGATGGTTGCCGACGGCCCTCTCCGGCGCGACGGGCGCGGGGTCCGCTTCGGCGTCCAGGGCGGCGAGCCGGTCCCGGACCTGCTGGGCGCTGGGGGACAGCGCCCGCTGTTCGGCGTCGGCGAGCGCGCGGAGCCAGTGCGCGCGGGCGGCCTCCCGGTCGCCCATGGCCAGGAGGGTGTCGCCCAGGCGCATCAGCACGCCGACGGCGTTGCGGTGGTCCCCCAGTTCCCCGAACGCCTCCATCGCCCGCCGGTAGGTGGCCACCGACTCCTCGTACCGGCCGAGCCGCCGGAGGGCGTAGCCCAAGCAGTCCCAGCTCTGGGCCCGCTGCCACGAGGCGTCCAGACCCTCGAACATGGCGAGGGCCTCCTCGCTGTACGCGAGGCTCTTCTCGAGATGCCCCAGGTTGGAGTGGAACCAGGCGAGCTCGTTGAGGCATTCGGCCGTCCACAGCTCGTCCCCTGCCGCCCGGGACAGCGCGAGCCCTCGCTCCGAGGACTCCACGGCCTCCGGGATCCGGCCGAAGAGGTACAGCGCGCACGCCGTGCCGTAGTGGGCGCGGGCCTGGTCGGTGACCACGTCGAGTTCTTCGAAGATCGTGGTGGCGTGGCGCAGGTGGCGCAGGGCCTGTTCCTGGTGGCCGAGGTAGCCGTGGATGCCACCGAGGTGGCGCAGGCAGCGGCCTTCCTCGAGGCGGTCGCCCCGGCGCCGGGCCACGTCCAGGGCGGGGGTCAGCGCGGTGATGGCCTCCGGCCAGTATTCCTGGCGGTTCAGGTATTCCTGCAGCGACCAGGCCAGTCCGGCGACGTGGTCGTCCAGTTCCTGGCTGACGGCGGTGTGCAGCAGGGCGGCCAGCACCCGGTGTTCGGCGGTGAACCACCGGTTCGCCTCTTCCACGTCGGCGAAGGTCTCCGGGACGACGCCCGCGCGGGGGGAGCCGAGGTCGAGTTCGGGCGAGGAGGCCTGCTTGAGCAGCAGGTTGCCTCCGTGGGCCGTGAACAGGTACTGGTCCAGGACCCGGAGGGTGGCCGCCTGGCGCTCACCGGCGTCGTCGTGGGTGTGAGTGAGTTCGCCGGCGTAGACGCGCAGCAGGTCGTGGAGGGTGAACCGGCCGGGCCGGGGCTGTTCGACGAGGCAGGAACGGGTCAGCTGGTCGAGCAGCCGGCGTGTCCGGGACAGGGGGAGCCCGGCGAGGCCGGCGGCGGCCGGGGCGGTGATGTGGGGCCCGGGGTGGAGGGCGAGGAGACGGAAGAGGCGGGCGGCGGGCTCCTCCAGGGACCGGTAGGACCAGGAGAACACCGCCCGCACGTCGGTGGCGGTGTCGAAGCCGGTGAACGCGTCCAGGCCGCCGTGGGCATCGCGCAGGTCGTCGGCGATGGCGTGCAGGGGGAAGGCGGGGTCGAGTTCGGCGCGGGCGGCGACCACGGCGAGCGCCAGGGGCAGCCGCCCGCACAGGCGGACGATGTCCGCCGCGGCGGCGGGTTCGGCGGCCAGACGCTGCGCCCCCAGCCGTCGTTCGAGGGTCCGGTGGGCCTCGGCCGGTGAGGGCAGGGGGAGGGTGAGGGGCTTGGCCCCGTCGGTCGCGATCAGGCCGGCGAGCTGGTTGCGGCTGGTGACCAGGGTGAGGCAGCCGGTTCCCGCGGGCAGCAGGGGGCGGACCTGCTGCTCGTCGCGGGCGTTGTCCAGGACGAGCAGGACGCGTCGGTCGGCCAGGAGGCTGCGGAACAGGGTGCCGCGGTCGGCGGTGTCCTCGGGGATGCGCTGGGCGGGGACGCCGAGAGCGGTGAGGAAGCCGTGCAGGGCGTCGCCGGGTTCCACGGCGGGCGCGTGCGGATGGAACCCGCACAGATTGACGAAGAGCTGCCCGTCGGGAAAGAAGGACGCGATCCGGTGGGCGTGGTGGACGGCGAAGGTGGTCTTGCCGACACCGGGGGCGCCGCCGATGACGACGACGGGAGCACCGGCCGGTCCCGGCCGCCCGGGCGCACCGCTCACGGCGGACAGCCACGCGCTCTCGGTCGTCCGCCCGACGAACACCGGCAGGTCACCCGGCAGTTGCATCGGGCGCGCCGCCCGCGGCGACCCGCTTCCGCCGTCGCCCCCGGCCGGGTCACCGCTCGCACCGGACACGTCCGCCGAACCGGCGGACGCCCCGGCGCTCGCACCGGACGGCGTCGCACCGGCGACCGGCGCGCACGACACGCCACCGTGGGCCGCGGCGCCGGGCCGCGCGCCGAGGGCTGCGGTTGCGTCCTGCCCTTCCCGTGCCCCGCATCCTGCCGATCGGCTCGGATCACGGCTGCCGGTCGCGCCTGCCGTGACTGCCGTGTCTGCCGTGCCGGCCGTCGGGACCGCTGTCCCCGCCGTGCCCGGCAGGGACAGCGGCGGCAGGTCGTGGCGCAGGATGCCGTCGTGCAGGGCGCGCAGTGGCGGGCTGGGATCGAGGCCGAGTTCGTCGGCGAGGTGCCGGCGCAGATCCGCGTAGCGCCGCAGCGCCTCGGGGTGCCGGCCGGCCAGGTACAGGGCGCGCAGCAGCAGGGCCCAGCCGGTCTCCCGCAGCGGGTGCTGCGCCGTCAGTTCCTGTGCCGCCGCCAGGGCTTGCGGTATCCATCCGCTCAGGAGCAGGGCGGTGGCGAGGATCTCCCGGGTGGTCTGCCGCAGTTCCTCCAGGCGTGCGGCTTCGGGAGCGGCGAACAGGTGGTGCGCTGCGTCGGCGAGCGCGGCACCGCGCCACATCTCCAGGGCCCCTTCGGCCTCCTGCACCGCGTCCGCGGGCCGCCCCTGGTCCAGCAGCCGGTGCGCCAGGGCCACGGCCCGCTCGAAGCGCACGGTGTCCCGGCACTCGGACGGGACGCGCAGGGCGTAGCCGCCGGGCCTGGTGACCAGCACCTCGAACGTCCCCCGCCCGCGCAGGTGCTGGGGCTCCAGCACCGCGCGGACCTTGCTGACGTGGGCGTGCAGGGAGGCCGTCGCCCCGCCCGGTGTCCGTCCCGGCTGCTGCGGCCACAGCTCCTCGCACAGCGTCTCGGGCGCGACCGTACGACCGTCGGCGAGCAGCAGCCGGATCACCAGCAGCCGCTGCCTGCGCCGCCCCGGATCCAGCACCGCGCCCGCCCGCCGCACCACCAGCGGACCCAACAACTCGAAGTCGAACTCATGTCTCACAACCGTCACCGCTTTCCCCGCATCTCGCACAACTGTCCTACCACCCGCACCGCACGGCCCACCCCCCCCGTCCGCGGCACGGCCCCGGCCGAGCACCCGCCGGCGAGCCGGCGGCCGCGCCGCACGTCGGCGCCGGGTCAGCGCCCGACGTCGAACGCGGCGGCGCGCGGGAGGAACACCGTGTCCCCGTCCCCGGCCACCGCCGGCGCCGAGACGTACCAGGCGCCCCGGTCCAGCTCGGCCGCCTCCTGCCGCGTCACCTTCAGCGTGCAGGTGCAGCGCGAGGTGCCGTCCGAAGTGCCGCGGCACGTGGCGTCGTCCGCGTGCCGCAGCTCCGTCTCGGTCGGGTCGAGCTTCGAACGCGCGGGCCACGACAGGACCTCGAGGCCCCGCACGCCCGAGTCGTCCCGCACGTCGGCGGTGAAGGTGAGCGAGCCGGCGCTGCTGCCGGACGGCGCGAGGTAGCGGGCCGAGCCGCCTTCCAGGGCCGGCTCCGTGGCGGTCGAGGCCATGGCGGGACCACCGGCGGCCACCGCGCCGAGGACGGCGACACCGATGAGCGACGAGACGACGACGCGCTTGGACATGGCAGATCCCCCTGGACCGCTGTGGGAGCAGGCGTGGTCGGCCTGCCGGACGGAGCGGGAGGCGAAGCACGGCACCGAGCGCCACAACCGCAGGTGGAGCCGGTGACCGGCCGCTTCCCGATGTGTTCGAGACTACGGCCGGTGCACGGCGCGTTCCTCGCACGGCCGGATGATTGCCGTGTCTAACCAGAGGTGGAGAACGCCTGCGGCCGTCCACCGGCCGGGCCCCGCCGCCTGTGCACCCCGGGTAAGAGAACGGAATCCGCCTCCAGCCGGAGCCGGGCCGCTCACCTGCGGCCATAGCCTTGTCCCGGCAGCGAGGCGAACCGGCGGCCGGCCGGTCCCGGTCCCGTTGTGCTGACCTGCCCAAGCACGCCACCGCGTGAGGGGGACAACAGCAACGGTCCTCGCGCAGACGACCCGAGGGCCCCGGCCGCCCGGAACCACCCGCCACCCACCCTCCCCACCACGACCACCACGACCACTGCGCCCACCGCGACCCAGGAGACCTCCCCGCCGTGACCGATTCCCGCCGATCCCTGACCCGCCGGCTGCGCCGCACCTTCGGCAACGCCTTCGCCCTGGCCTATCTCGCGCTCTGCGCCGCCCTGTTCGTGTGGGCGATCCTGGTGAGCGTCACAGACGACTCGGGGGAGTCCATGGCGATCATCTTCCCGCTGCTCGCCACCGCCCCGACCAGCCTCGTGCTGCTCGTCCTGCCGGGGGGCATCGTGATGGTCACCGCCGTCGTCGTCCTCGCGGCACTGGTCAACGCCGCGGTCATCGGCTGGTGCGCACACGCACTGCGCCGCGGCGTCCGTTCGGACCCGGCGTCCTGAGTCCCGGCGGACCGGCATGAACCAAGACGCCCTTCACCCCGTTGAGTGATCGAGCGAACGCCGTCCACAGTAGGGAACGTCATGGTCACCGTCGAAGGAACGAGTACGGACCGGTTCGAACCGGTCCGAGCGGCACTGGCAGCGCGCCTCGCGTCCGGTGACGAACTGGGAGCGTCGATCGCCGTCGACGTCGACGGCGTCCTGGAGGTCGACCTGTGGGGCGGGCACGCCGACGCGGCACGCACCCTCGCGTGGCAGCGGGACACGGTGGTCGGCCTGTGGTCGACCACCAAGACCCTCAGCAGCCTGGCGGCCCTCGTCCTCGTCGAGCGCGGAGCGCTGGACCTCGACCGCCCGGTCGCCCACTACTGGCCCGAATTCGCCGCCCGGGGCAAGCAGGACATCGAGGTACGGCACGTCCTGGCGCACACCTCGGGGCTCTCCGGCTGGCAGCAGCCCTTCACCATGGACGACCTGTACGACTGGCCGACGGCGAGCGCCCGACTGGCCGACCAGGCGCCCTGGTGGGAGCCGGGGAGCGCCTCGGGCTACCACATGCAGACCCAGGGACAGCTCGTGGGCGAACTCGTCCGGCGGGTCAGCGGCCGCACCCTGACCGAGTTCGTCGACACCGAGATCGCCGGCCCGCTGGACGCCGACGTCCAGATCGGCGCGCGGGAGGCCGACTGGCCGCGCATCGCCCCGCTGGTGTCGCCGCCGCCCCCCGCACCGCCGGCCGGCCTCGATCCCGAGGCGGTCTTCACCAAAACGCTGCTCGGAAGTCCCGCCCGCGGCGAACACGTCGACACCCCGCGATGGCGCCGCGCCGAACTCGCGGCCGTCAACGGACACGGCAACGCACGGGGCCTGGCCCGCGCCCTCTCCGTGATCTCCCGGCGCGGCGAGGCGAACGGCGTGCGGCTGCTGTCCCCCGACACGGTCGGCAAGATCTTCGACGTACAGGCCGACGGGGTCGACCTGTTCCTGGGCGTTCCGGTGCGCTGGGGCATCGGCTACGCGCTCGCCGACCCCAGGACGATGCCCCACATGCCCACCGGAACGATCTGCTTCTGGGTCGGCTGGGGCGGCTCGATCGTCATGATGGACCTCGACCGGCGCATCACGTTCGCGTACACGATGAACCGCCTCGGCGAGGGGATTCTCGGCTCGCAGCGCACGCACGACTACCTCAGGCACGTCTACGAAGCTCTCGACGCCGTCTGAAACCCGCCTGCCCGCCGCCCCGTTCATGACGGGGCGGCGGGCAGGCGGAACCCGTACGGGCGCCGCCGCAGGGGAGCAACCACCCTTGCGCGCCGCGCACTTGTACCGACGGCGCGCCGCACCCGATGCCCGAATGCGGCGCACGGCCGGCTGCCGGGGCCGGCCGTGCGCCGGCAGGCAGGCTAGGAGACGGGAGCGATGATCACAGCCGTTCCGTAGGCGCAGACCTCGGTGCCGGCGTCCTGGGCCGTGGTGACGTCGAAGCGCATGGCGAGCACGGCGTTCGCGCCGCGGACACCGGCCGCCTCGACGAGACGCTCCATCGCCTCGTTCCGGGTCTGCACCAGTGTCTTGGTCAGCCCCTTGAGCTCACCGCCGATCACCGACTTCAGCCCGGCGCCCAGCTGGGAGCCGATATTGCGCGAACGCACCGTGAGGCCGAACACCTCCCCGATCACCTGCTTCACTTCGTGCCCCGGCACGTCGTTGGTCGTCACGACCAGAACATCCGAACCCTGTACCGCGCCGCCGGTGTAGTCGTCGATGGGCATGGGAGCCGCCTCACATGTGGGAAGGAGTAAAAAGGATCAGGCACCTGCCACAACGGCGTCGGCACGGCGCGGGTTCATCCGGTGCCGCGGATTCTTCGGCCGGTGGAGCAGCGCCGGTTCCCCCGCGCGGCAGGCGGCCCCGTTCCGCCGTAACCGGTGCGGCCCGGCGGAAGCGGGACAGCGGTGACCACGTGCCGAGCCGGCCGTACACCTCGAAGGCCGTCATCAGGTGTCCGGCGGCGTCGGCCCGCCGGTCGCCGTGCGACACGCGGGCCTGCCTGTCGTCGTCTCAACGGCACCCGCACCCACCCGGTTCACCGCGCGCACCACGTCCCGCCCTCGGCGCGCACGGCTCCTCACCCCCGCGCGGTGACGGCGGCGGGCCACGCGCTCGGCGGCGCGCTTTCGGCGACCGCGTTCCGCACGGCCGGCCGGCCGACCCCGGCCCCCGGAGGACGGCCGTCTCCGGGCGCCCTTGCCGCGTCGACCGCCGTCGCCTTCGCCGATCGGCTGCCGAGGACGACCGTACGGCGTTCGGCCCCCACCGGGCCGGATCTACTCGCGGTCCGGCTCCGGCGCGATCTCCTCGATCAGGCCCTCGACCAGCACCTTGATCTCGTCACGGATCGGACGCACGGCCTCGACGCCCTGTCCGGCCGGGTCGTCGAGCTGCCAGTCCAGGTACCGCTTGCCCGGGAAGACGGGGCAGGTGTCGCCGCAGCCCATGGTGACGCAGACGTCGCACTCCTGGACCGCGTCCACGGTGAGCATCTTCGGGGTCTCGGCGCAGATGTCGATGCCCACCTCGGCCATGGCCTCGACGGCGGCGGGGTTGACCCGCTCGCCGGGGGCGGAGCCGGCCGAGCGGACCTCGACGCGGTCCCCGGCCAGGTGGGCCAGCCATGCGGCGGCCATCTGGGAACGGCCGGCGTTGTGGACACAGACGAAGAGCACGGAGGGCTTGTCGGACATCGGAGGTCTCTCTTGGACTCGCGCCTGCACGGCGGCAGAGGAAGGGCACACACATCATCACCCGGTGATGTCAGTCACCACTGATGTGAGAGTATCAGTGCATGCTGACGTCAGTCGACACTGATCTGATCCGGGTGCTGGCCGACCCGCTCAGGCTCCGGATCGTCACCCTGCTCGCCGAAGAGACGCTGTGCACCACTCACCTCGTGGAGGAGACCGGTGCCAAGCAGACCAACCTCTCCAACCACCTCAGGGTGCTGCGCGAAGCCGGGGTCGTGGAGACGGAGCCATGCGGCCGGTTCACCTACTACAAGCTGCGCGCGGACGTCATCGCGTCGCTCGCCGGACAGTTCGCCGACCTGGCCGAGTCCGCCCGCGGTGCCGCCGGGAACAAGCGGTCCTGCCCCTGATCCCCCGCCGCCCCGGCGACCGCACCGAGGAGTTCTTGTTGACCGCCACGCCCGAGTCCGCCGTGCGACCGGCGACACCCGACGCCGTTGTGCAGCCCGCTGCGGGCGCCACCCCGCCCCGTCGGCCGCTGGCCGCCCGGGCCGCCGCCGAACTCGTCGGCACCGCGGCCCTCGTCGCCGTCGTCGTCGGTTCCGGCATCCAGGCCACCGAGCTGACCCAGGACGTCGGCGTGCGGCTGCTGGCCAACTCCCTGGCCACCGCCTTCGGCCTCGGCGTCCTGATCCTCCTGCTCGGCCCGGTCTCCGGCGCGCACTTCAACCCCGTCGTCACGCTCGCCGAGTGGTGGACGGGCAGGCGTGGCGGCACGGGCGTCACGATCCGAGAGGCGGCCGTCTACGTCCCCGCGCAGATCGCGGGTGCGATCACGGGCGCGGTCCTGGCGGACGCGATGTTCGGCAAGCCGCTGGTGCAGTGGTCCACCCGCGACCGGTCGGCCGGGCACCTGCTGCTGGGCGAGGCCGTCGCCACGGCCGGGCTGATCCTGCTGGTCTTCGGTCTGGCCCGCACCGACCAGCTGCGCTTCGCGCCCGTCGCGGTCGCCTCGTACATCGGCGCCGCGTACTGGTTCACCTCCTCCACCTCCTTCGCGAACCCCGCGGTGACCGTCGGTCGCGCCTTCAGCGACACGTTCGCGGGCATCGCCCCCGGGTCCCTGGCGGGCTTCATCGGCATGCAGGTGATCGGCGCCGTGGCCGGCCTGGCGCTGGTGGCGCTCGTCTTCGCGCGCGGGCCGGAAGCCGCCGAGTGACGCGGACGTGCGAGGCGGTGGCGATCGGCGGCGGCCGGTCCGGGCTCGCCGCCGGCGGATACCACCTGCGCTGGCCGGGCCTCGGCTTCGTCGTCCTCGACGCGCGGGCCACCGCGGGCGGCGCCCGGCGGCACGCCCGGGACTCCCCGCACCTGCCCGGCCGCGGCGACTGGACCGGCCCCGCCTCCGCCACCCTCATCGGCGTCGGCCGGCCGGCCCGGGACGCCGCGAGGGAGACCGCGGCACTTCTGCGCTGAAACCGGGCGCCGGGCCTCAGCCGGCGGCCGGCGCCATGGTCAGCAGCCGGCCCATCGCGGCCAGCACCGAGGGCTCCACCCGGTAGTACACCCAGGTGCCGCGCCGCTCGGAGCTGAGCAGCCCGGCCTCCTTGAGCTTCTTCAGATGGTGGGAGACGGTCGGCTGGGAGACGCCGACGTCGGAGATGTCGCACACGCACGCCTCGCCGCCCTCGTGCGAGGCCACGGCGGAGAACAGGCGCAGCCGCACCGGGTCGCCCAGTGCCTTGAACATCCGCGCGGCCCTCTCGGCCTCCTCCGCGGTGAACGGGCGCTCCGTCAGCGGCGGGCAGCACGGCTTTGCGGCCCCGGCCGCTTCGGCGGGATCGAGCAGCGGCAGCACCTTCGCATTCGACATGCGTCTATGTTGACATACGTCGAACCAGGGTGGGGGAGTCGTCCGCGGACGAGGGCGCCGGCCGGCCCCGGCTCCCGCCGGCCGGCCCCGGTGACGGCGGCGTGCCCCCTGGTCGACCCCATGAATTCGATGAGTGTCTATGTTGACGATCGTCGATGCAGGTGCCATGCTGGCGGCGCAAGTCATCGACGAATGTCGAAACAAGAGGGACAAGAGGAGCCGATCGTGAACGCGCCCGCCACCGCCGACCTGCCCGTCATCGTGATCGGAGCCGGGCCCTCGGGCCTGGCCGCCGCCGCGCACCTCGTCGGACGCGGCATCGAGCCGCTGGTGCTGGAGGCGGGCCCGGTCGCCGGGGCGGCCGTGCGCGAGTGGTCGCACGTGCGGCTGTTCTCGACCTGGGGCGAGGTCGTCGACCCGGCCGCCGAGAAGCTCCTGGCCCCCACCGGCTGGACGCGCCCCGACCCCGCCGCCTACCCGTCCGGCGCGGACTGGGCCCGGCTCTACCTGCAGCCTCTCGCCGACGCCCTCGGCGACCGCGTGCGCACCGGCGCCCGGGTCACCGGGGTATCCCGGGCGGGCCGCGACCGGATCGTGGACGCGGAGCGCGAGGAGCAGCCGTTCGTCGTCCACGTCGAGCACGCCGACGGCCGTGAGGAGCGTCTGTCCGCCCGCGCGGTCATCGACGCCTCCGGAACCTGGACCACCCCCGGCCCCGCCGGCGGCAGCGGCCTTGCCGCCCTCGGCGAACGCGCCGCCGCCGATCGCGTCACCTACCGCGTGCCCGACCTCGAGGACCCGGCCGTCCGGGCCCGGTTCGCGGGCCGGCGCACGGCGGTCGTCGGCACCGGCGCCTCGGCCTTCACCGCGCTCGCCCACCTCGCCGATCTGGCCGAGGCCGACGACGGGGCCGGCACGAAGGCGGTGTGGATCCTGCGCCGCGGCGTCTCCGGCGCCACCTTCGGCGGCGGCGAGGCCGACCAGCTCCCCGCCCGCGGCGCCCTCGGCCTCGCGGCGAAGGCCGCGGTCGACGCGGGCCACGCCGACGCGGTCACCGGCTTCCGCACCGAGGCGATCGAACGGGACGGCGACGGCCGCCTGGTTCTCCGCGCCGAGGACGGCCGCCGACTCGACGCGGTGGACGAGGTGATCGTGCTGACCGGCTTCCGCCCCGACCTGTCGTTCCTGTCCGAGATCCGCCTCGGCCTGGACGAGCGCCTCCAGGCGCCGGTCGCCCTCGCCCCGCTGATCGACCCCAACCAGCACTCCTGCGGCACCGTCCACCCCCACGGCCACCGTGAACTCGCCCACCCCGAACCGGACATCTACCTCGTCGGCATGAAGTCCTACGGCCGCGCCCCCACCTTCCTCGCCATGACCGGCTACGAGCAGGTCCGCTCCGTCGCCGCCGCCGTCGCCGGCGACCTGGAGGCCGCCGACCAGGTCGAACTCACCCTCCCCGAGACCGGGGTCTGCGGCGGCGCCGGACTGTTCGACACCCCCGGGACCGAGGAGAGCGGCGGCTGCTGCACCCCCGCACCGCAACCGGTCCCACTCACCGCCCCCGCCGCCCTGTCCGTCACCGCGGCGGCCGGCGGCGGGACGCCCGCGGGCGGCTGCTGCGGAGCGTGACCAGCCCTCGACACCCCCTGCCCGCGGGGCCGCGACCGGACCGGACACCCGGCCGCGGCCCCGCACCCCTCGGCGGCCGCACCCGCCCCTTCGCCCTGCCGGCCGCCCGCTCTCTCCCGGCGGCCCCCACCGCCCCCTGGACGAATCCCGCCGGCACCCACCGTGACGCATCCACCGGCGGGTGACGCCGTGTCAACGGCGTCACCCGCCGGCCTGATCACGGTCTTCAACGGGAACGGGGAAACCGGCCGGGGCCGGGACGGACGCCGACACCGCGCACGTCACCGACCGCCGCGGTACGACGTCGGACGTCCACGACACCGTCACAGGTCACCAAGAGCAGGTCTGCGCGCCCGTATCGGGGGCAGGCGGCGGTGCATCGGCCCGACACCGCGGGCCGACACGCCGTACCGCGCCTACCCGTGGGGGACCTGATGCCGACCGCCGCACCGGAAAGACCGGCCGACCTTCCCGGCGAGAGACCGGGAACCGGCCCGGCCGGCCGCTCGTTCACGCTGCCCCGGGGCACCGGCCGAACCGCCGCCCGCATCGCCGCGCTCACGGTCTGCCAGGGCGCACTCATGGTGGGATTCGGGCTGCTGATCACCGGGCCCGCCCGTGGGCTGTGGCCGATGACGGTCGAGGACGACGTCAACGAGGGCCTGGAGCACGCCCGGACCGGCACCCTGACCACCCTGTCCCTCTTCGCGTCGGAAGCCGGCAACACCCTCACGGTGATCGCCGTCACCGTCCTGACGTGCGCGGGACTGCTCCTGATCCCCCGTCTGCCGATGTGGCGTCAGGCCTCCTTCCTCGCCGTCGCCGTGTCGCTGCAGTCACTGGTCTTCCTGGTCATCACCGAAGCGGTGGACCGCCACCGGCCCGAGGTGCACCGCCTCGACGCCTCCCCGCCCACCTCCAGCTACACCTCGGGCCACACCGGGGCGGCCACCGCGCTCTACGGCGGACTCGCGGTCCTCGCGCTGTCCCGGCTCCGCGGGCCGTGGCGGCGGATCGCGGGCGCCGTGCTGCTCGTCGTGCCGGTGCTGGTCGCCGCCGCCCGCCTCTACCGGGGCATGCACCACCCCACCGACGTCGTGGGCGGGCTGGCCAACGGCAGCCTGTCCCTGCTGATCGTCGGCCGTGCCCTGCTCACCGACGCCACCGTTACCGCACCGGCCGGGGCGATCCCGGCACCGTCCCCGGCGAACGCGGACAAGCACCCGGCCGCACCGCAACCGGGCCGCACCGTGGTCGTCCTCAACCCCACGGTGACCACCGAAGCCGACCGCGAGGCGCTGCGGCAGGTCCTGGAACACCACGCCCACCACGCACCGGTGTTCGTCGAGACCACGGCCGAGGACCCGGGCACCGGCCAGACGGCCGCCGCACTGCGGGACGGCGCGGAACTGGTCGTGGTCTGCGGCGGTGACGGCACCCTGCGGGCGGCCGCGGACGCCCTGGCCGGCAGCGGCGTACCGCTGGCCGTCGTGCCCTGCGGCACGGGCAACCTGCTGGCCCGCAACCTCGGACTGCCCCTGACCCCCACCGACGCCCTCGCCGCCGCACTGCGCGGCACCCCGCACCGCCTCGACCTCGGCCGCATCGAGGGCGACGACCTCCCCGCCACCCATTTCGCCGCCATGTCCGGCGCCGGCCTCGACGCCGCGATCATGGAGAACACCGACGACCGCACCAAGTCCGTCCTGGGCTGGCCCGCCTACGTGCTGGCCGGCATCGGCACCCTGCGCACACCACGGATGCACCTGACCCTCCGCCTCGACGACGCACCCGCCGTGCGCCGCACGGCCCGCATGGTCCTCATGGGCAACGTCGGGACCGTGCAGGGCGGGACCACCCTCCTGCCCGCCGCCCGCCCCGACGACGCCCTGCTCGACCTGCTGATCCTCGACCCGCGCGGCGTCGGCGGCTGGACGCGTGCGCTGGCGGCGCTGGTGCGCGGCGGCGCCGAGCAGCCCCGGCCGTCCGCCGCCGACACCACGGCACAGGACGGCGACAGGAGCGGCGCACCGGTGGAGTTCCGCACCTTCCGGCGGGCCGAACTGGTCTTCGACTCCCCGCAGTCCCGAGAACTCGACGGCGACCCGGTGACACCGGGCCGCCGGCTCACCGCCGAGGTCAGGCCCGGTGCACTGACCGTGCTGCTGCCCGCCGGAGGCCGGTGACATGGGCACCGCGACCAAGGTCCCCGAGACCCGCGACATGACCGGCGACGAACTGTCCGCCGACGAGGCGCTGATGGCACTGCGCCGCTACGGCCGCTGGGCCCTGCTGCGCGACGCCTTCGTGCGCTTCCGCTACGCCGACGGCTTCACCCACTCCCGCGCCCTCGCCCTGCAGACCGTTCTGTCGGTGATCCCGCTGGCCATCGCCTTCGTCGGACTCTCCACCACGCTGCACACCGAGAACATCGGCCGCATCGTCGAACTGACCATCCACCGGCTCGCCGAGGGCCCCAGCGCCGACGTGGTCGACGACGCGCTGGACCGCAGCCGCCGCACGGCCGGCGACGGCGCGAAGGTCGCGCTCTGGTTCGGCCTGATCTTCTCCCTGGTCAACACCACCACCGCGATGTGCCAGGTGGAGCGCGGCGCCAACCGGATCTACGGCAACGAACGCGACCGCCCCTTCGGCCAGAAGTACCTGCGCGGCCTGGTGATGTCCGTCAGCGCCGGACTGCCCCTCGGACTCGGCTTCATCGTCATGGTGGCCGGCGGCGACCTCGCCTCCGCGGCGGTGACCGTCTACCGGCTCGACGAAGACGCCCGGACCGCCTGGGAGATACTGCGCTGGCCCTTCGGGCTGCTCCTCGCCCTCATCTCGGCCAGCGTCATCTTCCGCAGGTCACCCCGCCGCAAACAGCCCGGATACACCTGGCTGGCCTTCGGCGCCGCCGTGTACCTGGTGCTGTGGACGGCACTGACCTGGCTGCTGAGCCTGTACCTGCGGATCAGCGGCTCCTTCGACACGGTCTACGGCCCCCTCAGCGCCTTCATGTCCCTGCTGCTGTGGGCCTATCTGACCTCCATCGCCCTCTTCCTCGGGCTGGCGTTCGCCGCGCAGCTGGAAGCCGCGCGGGCCCTGCGCTCCGACCCGATCGAACCCGACCCGGGAGTCTGAACATGGTGGTGCGAGCCGCGGTCCTGCACCTTCGAGACCGTCGCCGTCGGGCAGCCGACCGCAGATTCGGCGCCCGCCTGCTGGGAGCGGCCGTCGTCGCCGCCGTCGCCGCGGTGCCCTTCGCACTGCTGCTGGTCCTCGTCGAGGGCCAGTGGCAGCCGCTGCGCCGCCTGGACGCGGGCGCCGCCCAGCGCCTGCACCACACGGCCGTGTCCCATCCGGCGTGGACCGGCGTCCTGCGCTTCCTGTCCGACTGGGTCTGGGACCCGGCCGTCCTGCGCACGGCCGTCGCGCTGCTGACCCTCTGGCTGCTGCACCGCAGGGCCTGGCGGCTGGCCGCCTGGTCCGCCGTGACGGCCGTGGCCGGCGCACTGATCGGGCTGCTGGTCAAGACGGTCGTCGAGCGGGCCAGGCCCTCCCTGGAGGATCCGGTGGCGCACGCGCCGGGCTTCTCCTTCCCGTCGGGGCACGCGATGACGGCCACCACGTCGTTCGCCGTCCTGCTGCTGGTCCTGCTGCCCCTGGTGCCGCGCGCCTGGCGGCCCCTGTGCTGGTGCGTCACCGTGGTGTCGGTGCTCGGGGTCGGCTTCACCCGGATCGCACTCGGCGTGCACTGGTTCAGCGACGTGGTGGGCGGCTGGCTGCTCGGCCTGGCCGTCGTCACCCTCACCGCCTGGGCCTTCGAGGCCTGGCGCGCGGAGGCCGGCCGGGCCCGTGCCGAGGTGAGCGAGGGACTGGAGCCCGAACTCGTCGACGCCCACCCCGAGGCCTGACCGGCGACAGGACCGAGAACCGGGCGTTCCGGCCGGCCGCACCGCGCGGGACCGGCGGGAGCGGCACCGACGGCGGCCCCTCACCAGCCGTGCGGGCCGGCCGGTGAGGGGCGAATGGGCCGGCCGTCCCTTCGCCGGGGGCAGGGCGCTGAGATCGCGCAGCAGCTCGTCGCGCTGCTCCAGGGCCCGGGCGGTGGTGGGGAAGAACGCGCCGCCGGCCCGCGCCCGCCCTCTTGGGGATGCCCGCCACGCCGATCCGGCCGCCCTCGCACCCCCGGACCGGCCGGCCGGGGCCGTGGCCGACCGGGTGCGGGGGCGGCCCGTGCAAGAACCGCACGTCCCTGTGCCGGGCGGTCGGCGCAAGGGCCTCGCGTCACCTTCGCCAGAACAGGTGGTGCGTCACGCCGCTCGGACTGGGCACGACCTCCCGGTGGAACCGGTCGAGCAGCTCGTCGGGCGACTCCCACAGCCGCAGTCCGGACCCGAGCTTCACCGGCGAGACCGCCACGTGCAGGGTGTCGACGAGGCCGGCGTCGAGGAACTGCCGGACGGTGGTGACCCCGCCGCCGAGCCGGACGTCCTTGCCCCGGGCCGCTTCCCGCGCCTGTCCGAGGACCGTGGCCGGGCTGCCGCCGACGAAGTGGAACGTGGTGTCGGAGAGCGTGAACGACGGACGCTCGTGGTGGGTCATGACGAACACGGGCGTGCGGAAAGGGGGTTCCTCCCCCCACCAGCCGCGCCACTCATGGCCCTGCCAGGGCCCGCGCTGGGGCCCGAACTTGTTGCGGCCCATGATCTCGGCACCGATGTTGCGTGCGAAGTCCCGGGTGAAGTAATCGTCCAGGCCCCGGCTGCCTCCAGGATCCGTGCGCAGGGGCCAGCTCGCCGTGGCTCCGGCCCAGGCGAACAGCCTCTCGGGGCGGTCGTGGCCGAACGGCCGCTCCAGACTCTGGTGTTCACCGGCTCCGACTCCGTCACTCGAGACGTTGAAGTTCATGACTCTCAGCAGTTGATCCACGTGTTTCTCCGCCAAGCCCTGTCGTGTCGTCGTGCGGCGAGGCGCCGCACATCATGACGTCGAACGGGACATGGCCAAATCGACAGCGCCCCGCAACCTTTTTCCAAAGCGCGTCGGGAAACGGCCCCGTCGGCGGTGCGGCCGTGGCGGACGCGGACGGCACCGGGGCGGCCGGGGCGGCGGCGAGGGTGAGGGCGAGGCGCAGGGCGTCCCCGCGGAGAGGGTGATCAGTGCGCCGATGACTCTGGGACCGGGCGAGGAGGTCGCCGCGGCACGGATCCGGCTCGTCCTGCAGCGCGACGGCAACCTCGTCGCCTACGACGAGACCGGCCAGGCGCGTTGGGCGACCCGGACGCTCGGCACCGGCGCGCGCGCCGACTTCCAGACCGACGGCAATCTCGTCGTGTACGACGCGCAGAACCAGGCCGTGTGGGCGAGCCGGACGAGTGGGCACGAGTCCGCGGTGCTGAAGCTCCAGAGCGACGGCAACATCGTCATCCTCGAAGGGGAAACCGTGCTCTGGGCCTCGGGCACGCAGCACTGAGGCCGTTTCCTCCCGGTGCTCCCCGGCCGCCGCCGCACAGCACCGCCGCCCGCACCGGCCGGTAGACCCCGCGTGTCCTGCCGCCGAAAATGTTCACCGGTAACGGAGCCGTGGCCCGGTGGTGACGGCACGCGGTGAGACGCCTTCGGCACCGGGATCTTCGCCGTCGCCGGCATCGCGGCCGGCCTCGTCCACGGCCGCCGCATCCGGCCCGGCACCCCCGGCTCCCAGACACTCGTCCTGCTGCCCGCGATGACCGTGGCACTGACGCTGTGCGCCGTCACCGGCCGGTTCTGGGGCTTCTTCGCCGCCTTCCTGCTCGGCGGCCTCTTCTACAGCCCCCTCGTGATCATCAGGAACCTGGCGCTCCAGCACCGCCTCCCCGAGAACGTGTGGGCCACGGGCTTCTCCCTCCTCTACGCCGCGGGCGGCCTCGGCCACGGCGCCGCCGCCCTCCTGACCGCCGCCCTCGTCGACGCCACCACCCCCGCCGTCACCATCGTCGTCTGCACGGCGCTCACCACCCCGATCGGCCTGATCGCGGGCCTGGGCGAACGCACCGGAACGAAAAAAACCGACCCCGCCCCCCGCGAGGAAGCCCCACCCGCAGCACACGACGACCTGACACCACCCAGCGGTCCGACGCCGCACCGAAGCGCGAAGGTTCCGCCCCGGCCGGCCCGACGAGGGGCGGGGCGGCCGCAGCCGAAACCCCCGTCACCTCTGCGTTCCCCCTCTCAGGGGGTGAAGACCTGCTCCAGACGGTCGACGGCTCCGTCCGCGCCGAGGTGGTACCGGAAGACCAGACCGCTGTCGGGGTGCGCCTCCAGCCAGTCCAGGAACTCCTGGACACCGACGGGCTGGTTCTCGGTGCTCGCCACAACGGGATCGGTGACGGTGACGTAGGCGGCCTGGTCCATGGGCAGGTACGTCTCCTTGCCGACCGTCTCGAACGGCGCGCCGTCGGAATCCGCAGGGCCGCAGCCCCAGTTGCCGTACCGGACGATCAGACTCAGGGACCCGCCCTCGGGGGTGTAGCGGTAGACGGCGATCTCGTCCGGCGAGATCGGCATCCTGTGGTCGCAGCCGTCGTCCTCGCCACCGGCTCCCGCGGAAGCCGTCGCGCTGGCGGCCGGTGCCGCCGGTGAGCCCGCAGGGGCCGCGGAGGCCGGGGGAGAGGACACCTCGCCGGCCGCCGGCGGCGAGGACTTCCCGGCGGGCAGCGCCTCGGGGGAGGCCGTCCCCCCGGCGCCCTGCCCACCCTCGGTCTGCGAGGGGGCGGCGGCCGGTGCCGCCGTGCCGTCCGCGCCCGGGGAGGCGGGGGAGCAGCCGGTGAGCGCCAGAACACCGGCGACACACGCGCCCAGGGCGAGCGTCCGGAGCGCGATCGGTCTGCAGTGGCGTGTGATCGTCATGAGGGCTCCCCCGTCGTGGTGGCAGCGGCCGCCTGCGCGACCGCGTCAGCCTGAGGGACCACATTCAGCCACACTCCGGTTCCGCCGCCTCCTCTGCGCGCAGTCCGTTGCGCATCGGTGACCGACCCCGGCCCCCAAGATTTTTTCCACCGGCCGTCCGGCGGTGTCGAGAACCCGTGTCCGGCTCCGTCCCCGGGGTGAAGGCGGCCACAATGGGCCGCACGAGCACCGAGGAGAACCACGATGGCCAAGTACCTGCTGCTGAAGCACTACCGCGGCGCCCCGGCCGCGGTCAACGACGTGCCGATGGACCGGTGGAGCCCGGAGGAGGTCTCGGCACACGTGCAGTACATGAACGACTTCGCGGCCCGGCTGGAGAAGAGCGGCGAGTTCGTCGACGGCCAGGCGCTCGCCCCCGAGGGAACGTGGGTCCGCTACGACGGTGAGGGGCGCCCGCCGGTCACCGACGGGCCCTTCGCGGAGACCAAGGACCTCATCGCCGGCTGGATGGTCATCGACGTCGACAGCCACGAACGCGCCGTCGAACTGGCCGGGGAGCTGTCGGCCGCCCCCGGGGCGGGCGGCAGGCCGATCCACGAGTGGCTCGAACTGCGCCCGTTCCTGACCGCGCCGCCCACCATCACGGAGTGACCTCCTCGATGGACGAGGCCCTGCTGCGCAGCCTCACACCGGGCGTGCTCACCGTCCTCGTCCGCCGCGGAGCCGACTTCGCGGCGGCCGAGGACGCCGTGCAGGACGCCCTCGTCGAGGCACTCCGCGTCTGGCCGGCCGGCCCGCCCCGGGACGCCAAGGGCTGGCTGGTGACCGTGGCCTGGCGCAAGTTCCTCGACCAGGCCCGCGCCGACACCGCCCGCCGCCGGCGCGAGGACCGCGTCGAGGAGGAACCGGCACCCGGCCCGGCGCCCGCGACGGACGACACGCTCCAGCTCTACTTCCTGTGCGCCCACCCCTCGCTGACCCCGGCATCAGCGGTCGCACTCACCCTGCGCGCCGTCGGCGGGCTCACCACCCGCCAGATCGCCCAGGCCTACCTGGTGCCCGAAGCGACCATGGCCCAGCGCATCAGCCGGGCCAAGCGCACCGTGGCCGACGTGCGCTTCGACCAGCCCGGCGACGTCGCCACCGTCCTGCGCGTCCTCTACCTGGTCTTCAACGAGGGCTACTCCGGCGACGTCGACCTCGCCGCCGAGGCCATCCGCCTCACCCGGCAGCTCGCGGCCCGCGTCGACCACCCCGAGGCGGCCGGGCTGCTCGCCCTCATGCTGCTCCACCACGCCCGGCGCGCCGCCCGGACCGCCCCCGACGGCAGCCTGGTGCCGCTGGCCGAGCAGGACCGCGGCCGGTGGGACACCGCGTCGATCGCCGAGGGCGTCGCGATCCTGCATGCGGCCCTCGCCCGCGACCGGCTCGGCGAGTTCCAGGCCCAGGCCGCCGTCGCGGCCCTCCACGCCGACGCGCCCACCGCCGAGGAGACCGACTGGGTGCAGATCGTCGAGTGGTACGACGAGCTCACGCGCCTGACCGACAGCCCCGTCGTCCGGCTCAACCGCGCGGTCGCCGTCGGCGAGGCCGACGGACCACGCGCCGGCCTGGCGGCACTCGCCGAACTGGACGCCTCGCTGCCCCGCCACACCGCGGTGGCGGCCTACCTCCACGAGCGCGACGGCGACCTGGCGACGGCGGCACGGCTGTACGCCGAGGCCGCCCACAAGGCACCCCACCTCGCCGAACGCGACCACCTGACACGCCAGGCCGCCCGCCTCAACGCCCGCCGGTCCCGGTGACGTCCCACGCCCGGACCTCCCCGCGCCGCCGGGCCCGCGCGCGCCGCATCGCCATCCGCCCGCCCGGCCTGCCCCATGTGAGGCACCTGTCGCGACACCGACCCCGCGTGACCCCGAAAGCCTCTTTCCCGAACCGGCGTGCCGGAACGACGACACCGCCCAGGACGCTTCCGCCGAGCAGTGCACCGAGGCGCAGCTGGGGAAGGCCGCGAAGGCGGGTACCCTGTCCGCCACGGTGAAGATCACCGGCGTTGTCGCCACCGGCATACCGACTGACCGCCCAGGGCGCGGCGGGGAAGTTCGCGGCTCAGGAGTGGACACCCGGGGGCAGGCCCCGCGACGGTGTGGAGACGTCCTGGCGCAAGGACGGCGTGCGGGGATGGACCCAGGAGTTCCGCAGCGGAGCCGTCCGTGTCTCCTTCGCCGTCTGGATCCGTGATGTCGACGAGTCCGGTTGCTTCGACGACTTGGACGCCGTATACGAGCAGGGCGAGCAGGTGCTGGCCACGTTCCTCCCCGAGATCGAAGACTCCCCGCTCGCCGGCCACCTCGCCGAGGCGGAGCTGACGGCCGCGGACGAGGAGGAGTTCATCGCGGCCCGCAAGTGGATCGTCGACGGACGGGTCCTGACCGCCGGCGTGGTGCAGCAGGACACCGATCCCCCCGTGATGGTCGTGGTCGCGCTGGAAGCCGCGGAATCCTCGGGAGCTGTGAGCCCTGTCCGCGATCACGTGGCCGGGTCGGCGAGACGGCCGGCCGGGGCCGGCGCAGGGGACGCGGATCCGCTCCGGCGGGGCCGTGCGCGCGGATGCCCTCGCGCCGCCGGCCCGGCGTGACGAGGACGGCACGAGGCCGGCGACGCGACGGTTTCCACCCCCTTCTCTCGCCGCACCCCTCACCACCCCTCGGTGAACGCGATCCGTACGCCATCCGTACGGTGAAATTACGGCCTGTGTACGCTCGGTGGGGTAGGCTGCGGTCAGGAGGTGCCCCATGTCCGAGTTGTTCGACGCGGTCGACGCGCTGGTCGCGTCCCGCTCCCCACTGCCGCCGGCGGAGGAGCGCAAGCGGCTGCGGGTCGCGCACGGCCTGACGCTGGACGAAGTCGCCGCTGCGCTGAGGGTGCGCCGAGCCACGGTGTCCGGCTGGGAGTCGTCCAGGAAACCGACCGAGCCGCGCGGCCCGGAACGCGAGGCGTACGCGCGACTGCTGGACAAGCTCGCAGAGCTCTACCCCTCTCACCCGGTCACGCAAGATCCGGCCGCCCCGGCGGTGCCGGCCGCCCTTACCGCCGCGCCCGCCCCGGCTGAAGCGCGCACTCCGTCCCCGGGACAGGCACCCGAGACCGCGGCGATGACTGCACCCGGGAACTCCCGGACCGGTCCTGTTGCTGCTCCGGCGACCGCGCCGCGTCCGGCGCACACCGCCGGGCCGACGCCGGCGTCGCGCCGTCCGGGCGCGAAGAAGACGGCCCCGGCCGACACCACGGCCGGCGACACCGCCCTGCGGTTCGAGAACGGGCCGCTGGCGGTGATCGATGTCGAGGACGGGCAGGCGTACGCGTACTGCACCGGCGGCCTGGTCCTGGACGTGCCCGCCAAGTCGCTCCCGGCCCTGGTGGACTGGACGCTGCGCGAGGCGAAGCTCGGGGCGCCGAAACTGTCCGGTCCGGGCAAGGACGCCGACCCGCTGCTCGTCCTCACCGAGACCGCCCTCGAACGCTACGGCCTGCCCGTCGCCCTCACGCAGGAGGAGCGGCACGCCGGGCGGATCCCGGAGGGCCACAAGGTCGTCAAGCAGCTGGTGCGCGCGGAGTGGAAGCTGACCAAGCGCGGGTTCGGGCCGTGGGCGCGGATCTACCGCCCCGCGCAGGGGGCGGAGCGGGCCTGCGTGCAGCTGTGCATCCCGTCCTGGCACGCGCTGGACACCCGGCACTGGGGCGGGGCCGGGCAGCTGGCGCCGGCGGACCTCGCCCGCGTGCTGGGCGTGTACGCGTCCCGGGTGATGACCCCGCGCGGCTCCACGGCCGTGACCGGCCTGGAGCTGATGACCGCCCTGCACCCGCCGACCCGCGCCTCCGAGCCCGACGCGGCGGGGAAGCGGCACTCCGAGCACAACCCCGCCGGCCTGGGCAAGGACCCGGTCGACTGCGCACCGTGCGAGGCCCCCGACGGACACCCTCTCCTGGCGGACCTGCCGCGCTTCCACATCCGCGGCCCCGGCGAGAAACTGTTCGAGGAGGCGTACGACTGGGCCCGGCCCATGACCGACGACGAGTGCACCCTGCGGCACCTGGTCGGCATCGACGTGAACATGGCCTTCGCCGCCGGAGCCAACGGCCTGGTCGTCGGCCTCGGCGCCCCGACGCACGTCACGAACCCGGCGTTCGACCCGAAGCTGCCCGGCTCCTGGCTGGTCGACCTCTCCCACGTCGACCTGTCCCGCGTGAAGGTCGGCAAGGAGCGGGTGGACCTGGACGCCGGCCTGCTGCCCAGCCCGTTCACACCGAAGGGCGAGCAACCGCAGGGCCCGGCCTGGTACGCCACGCCCACCGTCGCCTACGCGGTGGAGCTCGGCTACGACGTCGCGCCGCTGGAGGCGTACGTCCGGTACGAGAACGGCCGCTACCTGGACGCCTGGTACCACCGGCTCCGGGACGCCTTCCTCGCCACGATGGCCGACCTCGGTGTGCACGCGGACATGGCGCCGGCCGACTTCCTCGCGGCGATGGACGGCTGGCGCGGGCGTGACCCGGAGCTGGCGATGGTCGTGGACGCGGTCAAGGCGACCGTGAAGGGCGGCCTGGGCAAACTGCGCGAGCGCCCGCGCGGGGAGGGCTGGCGGCCCGGCGAGCCGTGGCGGGCCCTGTCCCGGCCCACCTGGCGGCCCGACATCCGCGCGGCGGTCATCTCCCGCACCCGGATCAACCTGCACCGCAAGATCGTCAAGCATGCGGCGTTCACCGGCCGGTACCCGGTCGCGGTCCTGTCCGACTGCGTCGTCTACGCGGCCGACGGGCCCTCGCCGCTGGACTTCCTGCCCTACCGGGACGGCAAGCCGCTGCCGGGCGGCTTCAAGCTCGGCATCAACCCGGGCCTGGTCAAGCACGAGGGCACCCAGAGCGTGCTGTGGGGCGAGGAGGTCCGCGAGCGGTTCGACGCCCCCGAGCTCAACCTCGCCCGGTACATCAGGGACGGCACCGTCACCGACGTCGACAACGGAGAGTAGGAGAAGGCGACGATGACCCTGTTCCGGGACGGCCTGGACGCCGCGGTGCACAAGGCGTTCACCCGCCCGGCGCCCAAGAGCGCCGGCGCGCAGATGCGGTACCTGGTCAAGCAACTGGGGAGCACCAGGGCCGTCGCCCAGATGCTGCGCATCTCCCAGCGCACCGTCGAACGGTACGTGAAGGGCCAGATCAAAAGGCCCCGCCCCCACCTCGCCGCCCGCCTGGAGCGCGAGGTGAAGGCCCGGTGGCAGCCGCAGATCCGCGCCAAGGCCCGGCAGAAGGCGGCGACCACCGGCGGCATCGTCATCGACACTCGCGCCCGCCTCGGCTACACCGCACCGATCGGGTCGACGGACCAGGACCGCATCCGGCACCTGACCGTCGCCCTGCCGCCCCGCCACGCCGCCCGCCTCTTCGACGCCAAGGAGCAGGGGGCCAGCGATGCCCGGCTCCAGGCGATCGCGGCCGAAGCGCTCAAGGAGGTCTACTTCCAGGACGGCGGCCGCCGCGCCGGCCAGCTGGAGGAGGTGCGCTTCACCGACATCGAACACCTGGAGTTCGACCTGTAGAGGCCTTTGCCCGAACAGTCCGCGGGCCCGGACCACATCCGCGGGGAGGCGGATGTCCATGAACGCGATGCCGTGTCCGACGACGGCGGAGCGCGCGGGGTTCCCGATCGGCGCGCGTGCACAGCCCCGGGCCGCCCCGGCAGTCACCCGCCCGACCTCAGTGAAGATCGAGGCCCGGGACGACACCGTTCCCCCAGCCGATTCCGTCCGCCGAGCCGATCCTGCCCGCTGACCGGAAAGCGCGGGTCCACGCGAGGTGCCTCCCTACGATGCCCTGGGTGATCGTAGATTGACGGACCGTCATGCACCGGCGGTGGGTTGGAGAGCATGTGGACGCTCGGGACACGCGAGCCGACGCCGCGGCGCCGGGGCAGGAGCACGACGCCGTAACGCATCCGGCGCACCGGCTCAGGGCCACCGCGACCGGTGCCGGGGCCGTGCTGCTGTGGGCGTCGCTGGCCCTGTTCACCACGCTGACCGGGCGGATTCCGCCGTTCCAGCTCACCGCGATGGCGTTCGCGGTGGGCGGCGTCCTCGGACTGCCCCGGGCCCTGCGCGGCGGCGGGACACCCGTCCGCGCGGTGCCCCGCGGGGCCTGGGCGCTCGGCGTCGGCGGCCTGTTCGGCTACCACTTCTTCTACTTCGTGGCCCTGCGCAACGCACCCGCGGTCGACGCCGGCCTCATCGCCTACCTGTGGCCGCTGCTGATCGTCGTGTTCTCCGCACTGCTGCCGGGTGAACGGCTGCGCTGGTGGCACGCGGCGGGCGCGGTGCTCGGGCTCGGCGGCACTTTCCTGCTGGTCACGGGCGGGCAGGGCGTCCAGTTCCGCGGGGAGTACCTGCCCGGGTACGCGGCAGCCGCCGTCTGCGCGCTGGTGTGGTCGGCGTACTCGGTGGCCAACCGGCGGTATCCCAAGGTCCCGACGGACATGGTGGCGTTCTTCTGCCTGGCCACCGCGGTGCTCGCGGCCGTCTGCCATCTGCTGTTCGAGGACACGGTCCGGCCCGACGGCGGCCAGTGGCTCGCGGTGCTCGCGCTGGGCCTCGGGCCGGTCGGCGGCGCGTTCTACGTCTGGGACCACGCCACCAAGCACGGCGACATCCAGCTCCTGGGCACCCTGTCGTATTTCGCCCCGCTGCTGTCCACCGCCCTGCTGATCGCGACGGGACGGGCCGACGCGAGCTGGCCCGTCGCCGCCGCCTGCGTGCTGATCACCGGTGGCGCCGTGCTCGCCTCGGCGGACGCGCTGCGTGCGGCGCGCCGCCGGGGCTGAGCCGGTCGCGGCCTCGTCGCGAACCCGTCAGGCGTCCACCGGCCAGGTCCCGCGACGGACCATTTCAGTCACCTTGTCGGCGCCGTTGGCACGCACCAGCAGCTCCAGCCGCATGCGTTCGATGTCCTGCGCGCTCCACTTCTGCGTCGCCATGGTCGCCTTCTCGTGCGACCAGCCGTTGTCGTAGTGGCGTACGACGTAGTCCTTCTGGAAGTCCCACATCTTGGTGCCCGGCAGCGGGGTGACGATGAAGGGGTTGGCGTACGCCATCCCGTGGCCCATGAGCGTGACCGCGTAGTCGATGGTCTTCTCGATCTGCTCCAGCGACTCGATGTACGGTTCGCCCCCACGCCGCTCGGGCGGGTTGACGAAACCGAGCATGAAACCGCCGGTGACCTGGATGCCGTACTCCGTGAACATCTCCACGATCTCGCCGGTGGCCTTCTGGAAGGCGTTGAGACGGGGCTTGCCGGACTGCTCGAGACTGTCCTCGTTGGCGCTCTCCACGGCGAGGTAGACGCTGTAGCAGCCGCCGTCGGCCATCGCCCTGATCAGGTCGCGGCAGGTCAGCCCGGAACGCATCGCGGACAGGACGTTGCGGAAGTTGGGGTTGCGCCGCTCGGCGTCGTCCATGCCGTTCGCGAACTCCTCGCCCAGGTGCAGCAGGACGAGATTGAACAGGCTCAGGCCGCCCTCCTCCACCCACGGCAGGTCGTGCTTGCGCAGCAGTTCGAAGACGCGCATCGCGTACAGCGGGTCGTGCAGCAGATGGTCGTCCTCGATGAGCACCTCGGTCACCCCCTGCTTGGTGATCTCGGCGAGGTGCAGGTCGAACCAGTCGATGCCGAGCGCCCGCCAAGGCCCGTTCACCATCGGGATGTAGCAGAAGTCGCAGCCCACGTTGCAGCCGATGGTCGAGAAGATCTGCGCCCAGGAGCCGTGGTCGCGCACTCGCTTCCCCGACGAGTGGTACGCCTGCTGGTACTGGCGCATGTCCAGCATCCCGAAGTCGGGCAGCGGCATCATGCCGAGCCGCTGGTCCAGCCCCTGCCGCTTCGGCAGGATGCGCATGTACGGCGACCTGGCGGTGGTCCGCACCACGGCGAGGTCGGCCCGCCGGTAGGCGACACCGGGCACCGCGTCGATGTCGCCGCCCTCCTCGGTCAGCGCCTGCAGCAGCGCGGTGAAGGTCTGGTCGGCCTCGTTGATGACGACGTGGTCGAAGGGGGAGTCCGGTACGGAGTACTGCCAGTCCCCGCTGGGATGGGCGCCGCCCGTGACCGTCACGATCGCCGGGTCGATGTCCTTGACCAGGTCGGCCAGGGCGCGCGCGTTGCCCCACTGGACCGTGTAGATGCACTGGACGCCCACGACGTCCGGCTCGAACTCCTCGATGATCGCCCGTAGTTGCGCGTCGTCGAGGCCGTAGCGGACCAGGCTGCTGCCGCCGCCGAGATCGACGAGCCGGCGTTCCTGTTCCCAGCCGGCGAAGGGCGAGTCGACGATACGGACGTCGAAGTCGGCGAGGCGGGCGTTGGCCGCGATGCGCAGAAGCCCGATCGGGGTGCCGGCCCGCTTCATGACCTCGAAAGTGTCCAGGCCGAGCGCCCGGAAGCTGCTGCGCTCGGGGGAGGGCTCCACGACCCGCGTGTACGAGGGCACGACGAGCAGAACACGGGGCGCCTCACCGCGGGCGCGCCGCCGGGCGCCGGAGACCGAGGTGCGCAGGGAGGGCCTGCCCAGATGCCGCAGGGGCGGGCGCTGCGGGGCGCTGGAGAACTTGACGACCGGATTCTCCACGACCACGGGTAAGGGGGGTACGGCGTGCGTCACGAGCGCTCCTTCTGACCGGTTGACCAACTGACCGATACGAACGGGAGTTCGCTCGCCATCGTGGCGTGCCTCACACTGCCACGAGCGGCATCCCCCAGAAATGGCGTGAACCGGTCCTTCGGGCCGAACGGCACCCTGCAGACCACGGCGGCGCCCTGCGGACCACGGCGGCACAGGAACGGGGCCCCGGCCCTCGGGGTCAGGTCTGTGGTCGGGGCATTGCGCAGACCGTGAGGCGGTGTGCGACCGCCCGGTGCGCGTCGGCTACGGCACCGGTGCGTCCAGCAGCCACCGCAAGAGGAGGCCGACGGCGCCGGAGCACCTGATTCCGCCGGGGGTCGCCGTTCAGGTGGTTCACGAGGGCGTTGCCGAGTCGGTCCCGGCGCTGCCCGGGTCGGCGCGTGCACGTGGTCGGACACCGCAGCCGGCGGGCGCGGACGGATCACACCTGCCGGGCGGGCCTGTCGGGAGTCCTGCGTCGTTGCTCGGTGCGTCTTGGCCGCGTCAGGTTGCCGTGTTGCGGTGCCGTACGAAGACCGCGGTGGGTACCGCGATGACGAGCAGGATGATGCCTGCGATGAGCAGTCCGAGGTGGACGGCGTCGGTGAAGGCGCGGGCGGCGGCGTCGGTGACGGTGTGGGCGAGTCGGGCGGGCAGCTCGGCGCCGTTGTCGCCGTGGACGGCGCCGGCGGTGATGCGGGCGGCGTCCGGGGCCGGGACGTCTGCGGAGACCAGCCGGTCTTCGAGGTAGTGGGGGAAACGGGTGGTGACGATGGTGCCGAGGATGCTGGGGCCGAGGACGGAGCCGATCTGGCGGAACATGTTGACCGTGGCGCTGGCCATGCCGGCCTGCAGCCGCGGAACGCTGTTGACCGCGGCGGCGGTCGAGGGCGCGGTCAACAGCGCGGATCCGATTCCTGCGACCAGCAGACCGGGCCACAGGGCGCCGTAGCCGGTGAAGGGACCGATGGCCAGCAGGGCGAGGGCTCCGGCGCCCAGGACGACGAGGCCCGCGGTCAGCATGAGGGTGAAGCCCACCTTCTGGACGAGGCGTCCGGCGAGCGCGCTGACCGCGATGTAGGTGGCGAACATGGCCAGCAGGCGGACGCCGGTGGCCAGTGCGGACAACTGCTGGACGCGTTCCATGTACAGGACGGCGAGCAGCGAGGTGCCGACGAAACCGAACATGGAGGCCGCGGCGACGCCCATCACCGCGGTGTACGAGGGGTTGCGGAACAGGCGCAGGTCCAGCATGGGGTCGCGGTGGCGCGCCTCGGCGGTCAGGAACAGCACGAGAGAGACGGCGAAGACGGCGTACATGGTGATGATGCGGCCGGAGGTGTAGCCGGAGGAGCCGCCCTCGATGATCGCGTAGGTCGCCGAGGCGATCGCGACGGTGCCCAGGAGGACTCCGGGGAGGTCCAGTCGCCGGGTCGGGTGCTTGGACTCGGTCACCAGGAACGGCGTGAGGATCACGGCGAGCGCGCCGATGACGACGTCGATCAGGTACACCGCGTGCCACGTGAAGTGGCCCAGGAGCAGGCCGGCGCCGAGCGGGCCGACGGCGAGGCCGAGGCCGGAGCAACTGGCCCAGGCGCCGATCGCTCTGGTCCGCTGGTGCGGGTCGGTGAAGGAGTGGCTGACGATCGACAGGCTGGCGGGCAGGACGGCCGCGCCGCCCAGGCCCATGACCGCCTGCGCGGTGATCAGCAGCCCGGTGCTGTCGGCGGTGAAGGCGAGCGCGCTGCCGGCGGTGAAGACCACTGCTCCGCCGAGGAAGACCGCGCGGCGGCCGATCAGGTCGGCGAGTGTGCCGGCGGACATCACCAGGCTGGCGACGACCAGGGAGTAGGCGCTGGTCACCCAGACCAGCGTGCTCGCCGAGGGGTGCAGGTCCTGCTGGATGGCGCCGAGCGCGCCGATCGTGGACGAGACGTTGACGAACGCCATCATCACGCCGAGGCACACGGTGAGCACGCCGGGCCAGGGGCGAGCGGGTGTGTCCGAGTGCCCGGCTGAAGGTGCGGCAAGGGACGGAGCGGTTCGGACGCGGGGGTGCGCGGCGTCCGCCGCGGACGGCTGGCTTGCGTTTGGCATAGCCAGGAACGTAGCAGCCTGACTGTCGGAAAAGCTAGCCAGGGTAGAATGGGGTCATGGAACGCGTTGACCTGCACGGCGAAGACACGGTGTTCACGCGCACGGGCGCGTTCGCCGACCGGGACGCCTTCACGGCGGCCGGCTGGTGCGCCATGGAGCGCTCTCTGGAGGTGGTCGGCACCCGCTCGGCGATGATGCTGGTCAGGGAGGCGTTCTACGGCGGGCGCCGCTTCGACGACCTGGTGAGACGCACCGGTCTCGCCGAAACGGTCGCCTCCAAGCGGCTGCGGCAGCTGGTGGCCGACGGGCTGATGGAGCGAAGCCCCTATCGCGAACCGGGCGCACGCACCCGCTACGAGTACGTGCTGACCGACCGGGGCCGGGCGCTGTTCCCGCTCTTCGTCGCGCTGATGCGATGGGGGCGGACCACGGAGGAAGGCGTGCACGGCGGGGTCGAACTCGCACACGCCGGCTGCGGCGCCCCGCTCGTGCCCGCGGTGCGGTGCGAGGCCGGACACGACGTGCCCATCGAGGAGACCGAGGCGCGCCTCGCCCCCCGGTAGTGCTTCGCACGCCCGCGTCCCGCGTCCGGTGACGGGCGTGGGCGCCGGCGGGCCGACCCGGCACGGACGGGACGTGCCCGGCGTCCGCGGCCGGCCGACGCAGTCCTTCACCGACGCCGAAAGGACGGCGCGGCTCGCGCACGACGGGATCCGCCTCGCGCAGGCACTCGGTCCATGCCCGCTCGGCTCCGGCCGGACGCTCGTTCCACCGAGATGTACGCAAGCGGGCCGGGCCTCGTCGTCGACGACGTCGCGCGCGGACCGGCGCAAGGATCGTCCCCGGTTTCCTGGACGCTCCCGGCTCCCGGCTCCCGGCCCGGCGACGCCACCTGGTCCTCCTGCTGGAAACGTCCTCGCCGCACGCGCGTGCGACAGGCGTCCTCGAGGCGGCAGGCCTGCCGGCCCGCCGCAAACGTGTTCCCGCGCCGACCGCATCGCCCCGCACGCCGGGCGCCGAAAGGGTTGCGGGGAAAGTCAGTGACATCCCTCACGCGCCCGATCCCCATCAACGTGCCGCGATAGTACGTGGCGTGCGGGCGACATAGACGGATCTGGCGTATGGAAGCAGGCATACGCGGCACCTCGGCCGAGGTCACCGGCCGGGGGCACCGGCCTCGAGCCGCCGGGCCGCCCCTGCCGTCCTTCTGACGGCGCGTGAGGCGCCGCCGGCGTCCGGCGCGGCGGCCCGGCACAATCCCGGGCCGGATTCAAGGGTCCCCTCGCCTACTAGGCGAGGTAGTGGAAGCCCCCGTTGCCGTGCCCTCACGCGGCTTTTAACAATGACGGCCCCGCACGGCGTTCTCCGCAGGTCAAGCACAGTGTCTGGGCGAAACCGAGCCTGCCGGAGACGCGAGGAGAGACGACCGAACGAGGTCCGCATGAGGAACCACCGAAAGCACCGCAGGAAGACGCGCCGCCGGCCCATAGCCATCGCCGTCCTGGCGATGGGCGCGGTGGCGGTGCCGTCGGCCGCCATGGCGTGCATGGGCGACGCAGAAGCCGAGTCCGTCACCGCCACGTCCCGCGGTCACTGGACGGACGGGAGGAAGGCGTCCTGGGACGGACACCGGGGGTGGGGCGTCCGGACCGCGAAGCCCACGGCGACGGCCTCGCCCTCGGCCTCGCCGACGACCTCTCCCGGAACTGCGGCGCCCGTCCCGCAGAAGCCCAGGGCGCCCGTCTCGAAGACGACCACCCCGCCCGCCCCGACGAGGACCACCGCCGCACCGAAGCCCCCCGCCGCGCCCTCCTCGCCGACGACCGCCGCACCGAAGCCACCCGCCACCACGACCCCCGCCGCCACGGCGACCCCCGCGTCCGCCGCCGTCACCCGCGTGGTCGCCCTGGTCAACAGCGAGCGCGCCAAGGCGGGTTGCTCCCCGGTCACCCTGAACGCGAAGCTCTCGCAGGCCGCCCAGGCCCACAGCGCGGACATGGCGAGCCACAACACCATGTCGCACACCGGTTCCGACGGGTCCGACCCGGGACAGCGGATCACGCGCGTGGGCTACCTCTGGAGCACCTACGGCGAGAACGTCGCGTACGGGTACTCCACGCCCGAGCAGGTCATGGCGGGCTGGATGGCCAGCGCCGGCCACAAGCGCAACATCCTGGACTGCGGCTACAAGGAGATCGGCGTGGGGGTGGCACAGCCCGGCAACTACTGGACGCAGGACTTCGGCACGGCCCGCTGACGCTTACGGACCCCCGCCGACCATCACGCCCGTCGCGGCCGCTCCGCTCGCTCCGGAGCGGCCGCGACCGGCCGCAGGCTGTTCCGGCCGGCCCTTTCGACATCCGGCTCTACGTCCACCCGATGCCCAGCCCCCGCAATACGTTGTCCAGGTGTGGTTTTCCTGGTCAGCGGGTGGTGGGCCGACCTGGGGTCATCAGTTCGGTGTGGGAGCGCCGGCCCTCGAACGTGACATCCGGCGCTGGCTCACCGACGGGAACGAGCGGCCCACCGCACCTTCCACTAGCCCGATCCTGTCGCGTGCCGGTGGTGCTCGGCCGGGTAGTTGCCGCGCCGCCGCCGCCGGACCGGTCGAAGTCACCGGTGGCGCAGGGGGTGTCCGCCCAGGCCTGAGGGGTGGGATTCGACCGATTGCGCGCCCCGTCTGGCAGGTGCCGCCGATCCCCCTGAGCCTGGTCTCAACGCCCTGCGCCCGCAGGGACGCGTATGTCGTGCACCCCGGCCGCCAGGTGCGCAGTGGACACAGTCCGCCGTGCGCACCCGCCACCATTCACACGAGGAGAGACGTCATGCCCAGAGCCGCCACGACCAAGGTGACGCAACCGGTGACGGACGACAGCATCAAAGTGCGCCAGCTCAGCCACTACCAGTTCAGCTGGGTCGCGGGCGAGCCCGCTGCCCCGGGCACGCTCACCCTGCAACTCGTCCTCGATGAAGGCGCTTGGGAAGAGGTACTGACCGTCGACGTCGACGACGCCGACGTGCTCCAGGACCTCCTGCGCAGCACACCGACCGTGCACTACGACGTCAGCCGCCGGACCCTGATGTTCGGCGTCACCGCCGTCGGCGCCTGAACAGCAACGTCCTCTCCTCACAGCAGCGCTCCTGGGACGCGTCCTCGACGCCCGGATCCTCGAGGACGCATCCGGCCACACCCGCACCCCCGACCCCCGACCCCTGCCGCCCGGCCGGCCGCGCCGCAGTGCGCATCCGCACCGGCGAGGGCCGCGACACCTGCACCGACCTCCACCAGGACTGCCGCTGACACACCCCACCTTCACTGAGGTTTTCACGGTGGGGCCGGTGGTGCGAGGGCCGGGCCGGTGGTGTGAGGCAGCTGCCCCGGCAAGGGCACCGTGGTCTGTCCGGCGCGCAACCGGCCGAGCGCGCCCCGGTAACCGGCCGCGCACGGTTTCGCCGATGAGCGGTGGACCTCGGCCCGGGTGCAGACCGTGATCCGCCGCCGGTTGAACAGGGCTGCCGACCGGCGCAACGGCTGCGGTTGCTCGAAGGGACACCACAGCGCCTGGAGCAGATCGGCCTGACCGGGCGGCAGCAGCAGGGGGATGTCGCGCACGTACAGCTGGGCGACGGGCACCATGGGGTCCGGACCTTCGCACCACTCGACCGGGTGTCGGTGACCCCTGTACGACGGCGACGCACCCTCCACGGACGACGCCCCCTCCAGCGTGGTCGGCCCGAAGACCGCCCCGTCCCCTTCAGCCGACGTGACAGTGCCGTTCCGGGGCCTGCGGATGTCCCGCGACACACCGGTGTCCGCGGACGTGCCCGCCGTCCTTGCCGGTTTCGGCCCACCAGAGCGCCGGTGTCCGCTTCCCGCAGGCGTCGGTGAGGCGCGGCAGGGCATCCGGGGAGGAGACGGGCCGGCCGCACCCCGGGTTCCGTCCGTCGACGTCGAAGAGCCTCAAGGAGTGAGAAGGTGAAGGGCTTCCGCAGCTTCATTCTGCGCGGCAACGTGGTCGACCTGGCCGTCGGTATCGTCATCGGGGCGGCGTTCACCGCCGTGGTCAACGGTTTCGTGAGTGCCTTCCTGACTCCGCTGGTCGGGCTGGCCACCGGCGCCACGGGCGACATGAGCCACAAGACCTTCACCGTGGGCGCCATCAGGTTTCCCTACGGCGCCTTCATCAACGCGGCGATCAGTTTCCTCCTCCTCGCCTCCGCGCTGTACTTCCTGGTCGTGCTGCCGATCAACAAGCTGCACGAACGCCTCGCCCCGCACCACGACGTCCAGGCACCCAAGCGGGACTGCCCCGAATGCCTCAGCCCCGTTCCCGCCCAGGCCCGACGCTGCGCCTCCTGCACCGTCCCCCTGCCCGCCGTGCCCGCCCAGGCGGGGGAGGCGACCCAGCGCGCCGGGTGACCGCGGCCGTACCCGGCCGGCCGTTCCGGGAGCGTGACCACCCGCTCGCCACTGTCGAGGCAGCCGGCAGTCCTGGGCGATGAGGCCGAGTTCGACGCCAGACGGTGATCGACGGCCTGTCACCGCTACGGGGGAAGCGTCCTGCTCACGGTGAGCCGTCTGCGGGCCACGCTCCGAGCCCCACGGCCTTCGACTGCACGGCCGTCGTGACAGCCGCAGCCCCCTGTTCCGGGACCGGGGCGACCACCAGGGGGAACGACCGCCGGCAAGGGCCGTCCTGCGCGACGACCGCCACCGCGCCGTGGACACCGGGGGAGAGGCCTCCGGTGGGAAGCCGCTGGCGCGACACCGCACAGAACGTGAAAATCGACAACGGGTGTCCGGCACAGCGGAGGGGAAGCGGCATGGTCGGCCGGGTGGAAGTGCTGCAGGTGGACGAGGAAAGCCTCGAAGAACTCCTCGCGGTGGCCGTCGAGGACGCGGCGCCCGAAGAGGTCATGCTTCCCGTGGCCGGTCCACCAGGATGGACGACGCAACGACGGGAAGCCTTCCGCGACTGGCACCGGGCCCGCTTCCCCGGACTCGCCGGCCCGCTGCGCGAGTCCACGTTCGCGATCACCCACGACGGGGAAATCGTGGGATCGGCCCGTCTGGCTCTCCGCGCCGGCCACGACGTCCTGGAAACCGGTATGTGGCTCGGTCGGTCACATCGCGGCCGCGGAATCGGCACCGCCACCCTCCGCATCCTCCTCGGCGAAGCCGCGAGAGCCGGTGCACGGGCCGTGGTCGCGGACACCAAAGCTCACCACACGGCGGCACTTGGCGCCCTGCGCCGCAATGGTGCGACGCTCACCGCGAGCCAGGACACCGTCGACATCCACGCTGAGCTGTCACCGAAGGAGATGCCGCCGCCCTCACCCTCCACGGCGGACCCGTGAGGTTCCGGCAGCACCACGCGATGGTCTTGCCCGGCTGCTTCTCGTCGGCGGCCTCCACGGCCTGCGTCACCGACGTCGTGTCCCGCGACGACCAGGCCGCCTCCGCACCTTCGGCTCGGCGCGGACGACGGGCCGGTCAGGCCGCACTCCGGTCGTTGTAGTGGCGGACGATCTCGTCGAACGCGGCTCGGCCGGCGTCGTCGAGGCGGTAGGTGTCGCGGCGGGGCAGGGGCGGGCGGGTGCAGCCCGGTCCGTGGACCTGGCCGTCGGAGTGCTTCCAGAACGGGCAGCACGGCGTGAGCGGCCGGACCTGCTCGCCGGCCTCCAGCCGTGCCGCGCGCTGCGCCTCGGCCCGCGCGCGGTGGTGTGCGCACCGGCATACGGCGTCGGCGGCGAGCAGGCTGGGCGCGGCCCAGGCGACGAGGATGCCGAGCAGCCACTCGTGGTGGACGAGGAGCCAGGCCGCGGCAGCCAGTTCGGTGAGGGCGAGGGTGCGGCAGGCGCGAGCGAGGGCGAGGTGTCGGGTCACGGGTGGCTCCCGGTGGGTGGGCTGTTCCTGGTGCAGTTGCGGATGCCCCGTCCGGCCCGCGTCAGCCCGTCCGGCCCGCGTCAGCCCGCCGGCCGGCGCAGGCGCCGGCCACGGCCGAAGAGACCCGCCGCTTTGCCCGTCGGCTTCCCCGGGCACCACCGCCGGGCTGCCCGCTCCCCGGAACGGCCCGTCACCGGGCGACCGTGAGCACGATCTTGCCCTGGATGTGTCCTCGGGCGGCGCGTTCGTGTGCTGTTCGGGCGTCCGCGAGCGCGTACGTGCTGTCGATCGCGACGCGGACCGTGCCCGCGTCGAGCAGGCGTCCCGGTTCGGCGAGCTGTACGCCGTCGGAGCGGACCCGGGCGCTGGAGACCGTGACGCCCGGCTTCGCGGTCTCTTCTTCGCCGAAGTCCCCGGGGAGGACGGGGAACCGGGCGCCGCCGCTCTTGAGCGTGCGCAGGAAGCGCCTGCTGCCGGGGCCGCCGACGCTGTCGACAACGAGGTCGACGTCGCGCACGAGTTCCTCGGGACGGCTCTTGGTGCAGCCGATGAACCGGTCGGCGCCGAGCTCGCTCAGGAACGGTTCGCGGGCGCCCGTCGCCACCGCGACGACACGTGCGCCCTTTCCTCTCGCCGGTTGCAGCGCGAAGTGCCCCACGCCGCCCGCGGCGCCGTTGACGAGCACCGTGGTGTCGGCGTCGAGCGGCACCGGGCGATGCTTCGCCTCCTGGAAGAGCGAGGGGCGCCTTGCCCAAGAGCACGGGCCACCCGAGTTCCTCGCACGCGATGACGGTCGTCACGACGACCCGCCCGAAGCCGGCCCCCACCTGATGGCCGGTGAACCGGCCGAAGCCTTCGCGGCCGCGCGGCCTGAGTCGACACGCCGACGGGATCGGTACGTCACCGAGGTCGCCCTCCCCGCGACGGGCACGTGGAAGAACCCCGGCGCGGGGTGTGCGCGGGCAGACACCGGCCTCATCGCCCCGAAGGCCAGGCGGCCGCTGTCGTCCGTCGAGGCCGACGACCGCACCGAGGAAGTCCCTTTCGGCGCAGCCGAGTTCGACAAGCACATGCGTCACTTCCGCCGTGCGGTGAAGGACACCGACGGCCGGCCCCGTCACTCGGTCGGCTCCTCAGCGTGCCCACGGCCCGAGCATGTCCTTCATCGCGTCCGTCATCGCGAGTTGCAGCAGCGGGCCGTAGGTGATCCGGCCGACGCCCAGGCGGCGGAAGCGCTCACGATCGTGCCTGACGGGATGGGCCGTGGAGTTCACGGGAACGGCGACGGCACCGGTCACCGCCGCGAGCAGGTCGTCGTCGTCCTGAATACCCACCGGGTAGACACTGTCGGCGCCGGCCTGCTCCAGAGCCCGCAGTCGCTCGATCGCCTCGTCGAGGACGCCGGAAGCATCCTTCGCGTGCAGGAAGAGGTCGGTGCGCCCGTTCACCCAGACCGGGACCCCCGCGTCGTCAGCCGCCGCGCGCAGGCCGGCGACGTAGCTCGCGTGCTCCTGCGTGCTGCGCACGCGGCCGCCGTCCGAGTGGACGGTGTCCTCGATGTTGAGACCGGCACCGCCGACCTCGATGAGCCCGGCGACGAGATCCGCGGGCTCCTGTCCGTACCCGGACTCCAGGTCCACGGACACGGGGACGTCGACCGCCGCGATGATCGGCCTGACGGCGGTGAGCACCTCCTCGAAGGTCTGCCCCTCGTGGTCGTCGGCCCCCCGGGAGTCGGCGAGCGGATGACTGCCGATCGTCAGCGCGGGGAACCCGGCGGCGGCCGCCGTCCGCGCGGACCAGACGTCCCAGACGGTCGGCAGCACGAGCGGCTTGTACTCGGCGTGCAGCTGCTTGAGGCGTTGAGCGCGCTCAACGGTGGTGCGAGAGTCCATGTCAAGGACGCTACACCTGGACTGCCACGGACAACGTGCCGGCGGGGCGCCGCCCCTGACGCCCGTCGTCACCGAACACGGCAGTTTCAGGCACATCCCCGACCGGGCCCGTCGGCCCCGCCGCATCCAGCCGGTGGCTGCCCGGGTGACCCCCGCCGACGAGGACGACGTCCTACGCGAGAGCGCCCGGGAACCTTCGCCGAACTGATGCACCAGTTCGGCATCACGGTCGACCTGCAGCCGGACGGCCCCGGCGACGGCCACGGCCGGCATCGGCTCCGGCAAAGACCACGTCATGCCGTGATGCCCTCTACGCCGACCACCGGCAGCCCCGTCGAGCAGGGAGCAGCCGCCCGGCGGCCGGACACCGCAGCACGGCGCCGCGGACGTTTCGCCGATGAGTTTCCGGCGGTGGTGCGGTCTACCCGTCAACGAAGGGAGCGCACCATGCGCGAGATCATCGTGTGCACGTTCCTGACGCTGGACGGCGTCATGCAGGCGCCGGGCGGTCCGGACGAGGACACAGAGAGCGGCTTCGAGCACGGCGGCTGGCAGAAACCGGTGGCCGACGACGAGGTCGGCGCGGCCATCGCCGGTTGGTACGAGCACTCCGACGCGATGCTGCTCGGCCGCAGGACGTACGAGATCTTCGCGTCGTACTGGCCGACCGCCGATCCCGGCAACCCGTTCACCGATCGGATGAACAGCATGCACAAGTACGTGGCGTCCCGGACCCTGACGTCCCTCGAGTGGCGCAACTCCACGCTGCTGGAGGGCGACACCGTCGATGCCGTACGCAGGCTGAAGGCGTCCGACGGCGGCGACATCAACGTCGTCGGCAGCGCCGACCTCGCCCAGACCCTCATGCGGCACGGCCTCGTCGACGAGTACCGGCTGACCATCCATCCGGTGATCATCGGTACCGGCAAGCGGCTGTTCGCCGACGGAGCGGTCCCCACCGCGCTGGAGCCGGTCAGCGTCTCGACGACGAAGGGCGGCACCATCGTCGGCGTCTACCGGCCGAACGGTGAGCCCGGCTACGACAGCTACTAGTCGGGGATGCCGAGGGCCGTGTCAGGCCTGCAGCGGACGCAGGCGGGCACCTGCTGTCGCAGTGCCCCAGCGCCTGCAGCCGTGCGCCCGGACGGCACCGGCCGTTCTTGGCCGCTGCCCAGCACTCACCGGTGTGCCCGGCATCGACGTCCGCACGGTTGAGCCCGTTCTGGATCGGCCACTCGGACGGAGGCGGCCGCACCCCCTCACCCCGTCGCCGTTCCGCCTCGTACGGCTGCTTCCGCCGACGCTCCTGAGGTGGTCCGGCTGCTGGCTCAGGTCCCCACGTGGCAGGAGAGCGATGTGGTCCGCTGGAGCGAGGACCTGCAGCAGTACGAGGAACACGGACTGCGCGCCCGTCGCGGGGGACGGGTGATCGAGTCCGGCGGTGTCGTCATCGCCGTGCTCACCGTCGGGTGGAAGAGCCCGCGGACGATCGCCGGCCGCACCCGGCCGGTCTCCCTGGAGTACCTGGTCACCGACGAGAATCACCGCGGTGGCGGCCATGGCTCCCGGCTCGTCCGGTATGCGGTCCAGGAGCTCGCCCGTCAGGACTGCCCGGGCGTCCACCTCAAGGTCTTCAAGGGGGACGACGGCTGGGAGGGCGCGTCGAGGTTCTGGGAGCGCCACGGCTGGACGGAACACTCCGACCTCACCACCGACAGGCACATCGTCATGACCGAGGAGACCGCCTCCGCCCTGCCGGCTTGAGCACCGCGGCCTTGTCGTCCCTCGCCGCGCTCGCCCCCGTCCGGACGCGGTACCGCGGTCCGGTCTGCCGTTGCCCGGTCACTGCGGGTCTGCGGGGTTCAGCGAGGACGGCGGCGTCATCGACGAGGACGTCACGTCGGTGCCGCAGCGGGAGCGCAGCAGGATATGACCGTCGCGGTAGCGGGCGAGCCGGGCGCGGTGGCCGTTCCACTTCGGTCATGCGTGGGTGAACTGTCCAGCGGCACCGGCCGGCGTCACGTCGGTCACGGGACGGCGGGACACCCGGATGCGTGAGGGCGGGTGTCGGGGCAAGGCTGGATACATGACTACAACGCTCGGTGCCTTCGTTCTCGGTACTCCCGACCCGCCCGCGTTGGCTGACTTTTACCGGGCCCTGCTCGGCTGGCAGGAAGTCGATCGAGAGCCGGAATGGGTTCGTTTGAAGGCGCCGGACCAGGAACGCCCCAGTCTCAGCTTCCAGTTGGAGGCCGATCACACTGCTCCGACGTGGCCGCAGCGCCCCGGTACGCAGCAGATGCAGGCGCATTTGGACCTGCAAGTCGACGACCTCGAGGCGGAGACCGAACGGGCTTGCGCCCTGGGCGCGACGCTGCAGGAGTATCAGCCTCAGAAGGACGTGCGGGTCCTCCGCGACCCTCACGGCCACCCGTTCTGCCTCTTCCTTCCAGGTGCGTGAAGGCCGCTGACCCGGCGCCGGCAGCAGCATGGAGGAGGTCCGCTTCACCGACATCGAGCACCTGGAGTTCGAGCTGTGGCGTCCGGGCCCCGAACAGCCCGCGCGCCCCGGACGCCGAGCCGAAGCACGGCAGGTGCCACGGGCAGGGAGGTGTTGTCACCCGGTGCCGCCGCCGAGTGCCGGGCGCTGCGAACGGCGGGCAGCCGCAGTCCCCGGGGCCGCCTCGCCGCTCTCCTCGTCCGGGTACGAAGGTGACCGGGGAGACAGCACTCAGCGGCGGGCGGGAGGTGAGGGGCGTGGCCGTGCTGGCCGTGCTGGTCGGGTTGCAGGCGTCAGGGAAGTCCGCCTTCCACGGGCAGTGCCTGCGGGAGCGGTACGAACTGGTGAGCAAGGACCTCTTCCCCCGGAGTGTCCGCCGCAAGCAGACCCGGCAGATGTCGCTGATCGGGCAGGCGCTGACCGCGGGCCGATCCGTGGTGGTCGACAACACCAACCCGTCCCCCGAGGAGTGGGCCCCGCTGGTGGAAGCGGGCCGCACCCACGGCGCCACCGTCGTCGCGTACTGGTTCCCGCCGGACCTGCCGGGGTCGCTGCGGCGCAACGCCGCACGCACGGGACGGGCCCGCGTCCCCGACGTCGGCGTCCTGGCGACAGCGCGGCGGCTGCGCCGGCCGTCGCGCCGGGACGGCTTCGACGCCGTGTTCGCCGTCCGGTTCGACGGGCACGGGGGCTTCGACGTCTGGCCGGCGTCCGACGACACGCCCGGCACCGGCATCGGGGCATGACGGGCTGCGCCAGGACGCGAGGGACGGCATCGGCACGTGAACGGGGCAGCCGCGCGTCCGGCGGCGCAGTCACCCGGCGGAAGCTCTCCGCCGCATCCGGTTCCGGTGGCGCGGCGAAACCCGCGGAAGGTCCCCGCCGCTTCCTACGGCCGGTGATGTGCCCGTCGGCGGTCCCGGCGGACGTCCGGGTTGCGTCGTCCCGCCGCGGAGGCGCAACGGGGGCAGACCCGCCGGACGGCGTCGGCGGCGCCCCCGGACTCGGGCAGGATGTCCGGCCAGGCGACGCCCGCGAAACGGGACAGCTGCGACCGGTGCAGGGACAGTCCGCACGCCGACTGGTTCGTGCCCTGCTCCCAGGCGTGCACCTCCCCGGCGGGCAGCCAGCGTCCGTCCTCCTCGTCCCACCAGCGGCTCGACGCCGCCACCGCGTATCGCCGTGTCCTCACCACGGTCCCCGAGTGCCCGGACGAGATTCCCGCAAGCACCGGAGCGCCGGGCTTCGGCGCCCGAATGGGCAGGTGCGCCCCGGGTACCCGGGGCGCCTTCGCGAGAAGCGCTCCCGGCAGCCGACCGCAGCACCGCGACGACAGGGGTGACACACCGATGAGAGAGCAGACACCGTCCCGGACCGAGGGAAAGCGGGACGCCTTCCCGTACGCGGGGGCCGAGCCGGGCGGATCCGGGACGGCGTACGGCGACCCGCCGGCCGACGTCGAGAAGTCCGAGGCCGGGGAGAGCGGAGTCGGAGAGGCCGCAGGCGGCAGGAGCGGGGCCCCGGAGGGTGGCACAGCGCAGGAGGGCGAGGACCTGCGGCTGATCACCCGTGACCATGTGCGGGAACTGCTCGCCTCCCGCGACGACGGATCCACCCTCGTCGTCCTGGAGGGCCGGGCCCGTGTGGTGCCCGCCGGCGAGCTGGGATCGCAGCGGTACGCCGGGGCCCTCGAAGTCATGTCCGGTGAGGACCTCACCCGCCAGGCGGGGCAGGGGCCGTACTCGGAGCAGGACCTCGACGCCCTGGCCGCGAGGCTGGAGACCGTGATCTCCCACCTCGGGGGCTGAGGAGACCGCCGGAACGGCGTGGCTCAGTCGAAGAGGGCAACGAGTCCGTTCATCCGGATCGCGAGGAACACGAGGACCGCCGCCAGGCAGCCGACACCCGCCGGCACACCGCCGGCCGTCCACGGCTCGGAGGGCGCCTCGTGCTCCTCTTCCAGGTCGTCCCGGTGGGAGGCGGGGGCGTCCCGGTCGACGGGGTGCCCCAGCTCCTGGGCGCAGGCAGTCCGCACCGCGGCCGACTCGGTCCGCACCGCGGCCAACTGCTCCTGCTGGTCGCCGTCGGCCTCGGCGTCGCGCTCGTTCCCGCCCGGCCCGGAACTGCCCCTCAGCCGTGTCCGCTGCACCGGCAACCCCACCGCGAGTTCCTGGTCTGCATCAGAAGCGGAGCCGAAGCCCGCCCAGCGGTGGCGGCAGCCCCGGCGGAACTGCGGGACCCGGCCTTTCCGACGCCGGCCTGACGAGCGACCCCGGCGCCCTCACCGCGGCAGGTCGGCGCCCCTGACGGCCCCGGCACGTCACCGCCCGGGCGCTCCGACGCGGAGCGCGTCCATGACGAGGTCCAGCAGGAGGGTCGCCCGGGGCTGCCAGTCACCGCGCGGGTCGAGTGTCCACAAGCCCCCGATGGCGAGGAACAGGTCGTCCACCGTGATCCCGGGGCGGATGGCGCCGGCCCGCTCGGCGGCGCGGAGCAGGCACTCGGCCGCCTCCGTCACCGGGGCGTGGCCCGGCTTCTGCGTGCCCGGTGCGCCGGTCGCCTGCCGGATCGCATCGGCCAGCCCTGCCTTGGTCATGGCGAACCGGGCGAGCTCGTCCATCCACTCGCGCAGCGCCCGGTCGGGTTCCCGGCTGCACAGCAGCGGGGCCGCGGTGTCGGCGACCTGCTGCATCTCGTGGCGGTAGATCTCCAGGACCAGGGCCTCACGGGTGGGGAAGTGGCGGTAGAAGGTCCCCTGCCCGACGCCCGCCTTCTTGGCGATCGTGCTCAGCGGGGTGTCCGCCGAGCGGGTCAGTTCGGCCAGCGCCACCTCCAGGATGCGCGCACGGTTGCGCTGCGCGTCCGAGCGCAGAGGCGTTTCCTTGTTCTGGCCCACTGGCCCTCCTCGCGGTGGTGGCCGAAACCCGGCCCTTGTTAAACGGACAGTTGTCCGTTACGTTTTCCGGGTAACGGACAACTGTCCGATTGTTCCCATCGTATGGCGTGCCGTCCGTGCGGGACAGCCCGGGGCGGCCGGACGCAGCCCACCCGCCCCCGCATCCTGCACGGTCGTGCCCCGGTGCCGCCAGCCGCAGCGCCCACGCCTTTGCCCAACCCGCCTCACCACGTGAGAGAGAAGGCTTCCATGCCCTCATCGACGTCCAGCGACCTCACCCTGTCCGTCAACGGCGAGAAGTACACGCTGACCGTCGACCACCGCACCACCCTGCTCGACGCCCTGCGGGAACGGCTCGACCTGACCGGCACCAAGAAGGGCTGCGACCAGGGGCAGTGCGGCGCCTGCACCGTCCTGGTCGACGGCCGCCGCAGCGTGGCCTGCCTGCAACTGGCGGTCGCGACCGAAGGACGCGAGATCACCACCATCGAGGGCGTGGCCGACGGCGACCGGCTGCACCCGGTGCAGCAGGCGTTCCTCGACCTCGACGGCTTCCAGTGCGGCTACTGCACGCCAGGTCAGATCTGCTCGGCCATCGCCGTGATCGAGGAACACGCCGCGGGCTGGCCGAGCGCCGCCACCCACGACCTGCGACCCGAGGCGGGACCGCCACCCCTGACCTCCGAGGAGATCCGTGAGCGGATGAGCGGCAACCTGTGCCGCTGCAGCGCGTACGTGTCCGTCGTCCAGGCCGTGGCCCGCGCCGCCGAGGCGAACGGAGCCTCGGCATGAGGGAGTTCGGCTACCGGCGCGCCTACGACGTCCCCGGCGCCGTGGCGCTGCTCGACGGTGACACGGACGCCCGCTTCCTGGGCGGCGGCACCAATCTGGTCGACCTGATGAAGACCGGCGTCGAGCGGCCCGCCCGGCTCGTCGACGTACGCGAACTGCCCCTGAACCGCGTCGAGTCGACGCGGGACGGCGGACTGCGCATCGGTGCGACCGTCACCAACAGCGATCTGGCCGCCCATCCCGAGGTCCGGCGCCGCTACCCGGCCCTGGCCCAGGCGGTACTGGCCGGCGCCTCCGGACAGCTGCGCAACATGGCCACCGTCGGCGGCAACCTGCTGCAGCGCACCCGCTGCGGTTACTTCACCGACGTCGACTCGCCCTGCAACAAGCGTGATCCGGGCAGCGGCTGCCCCGCCCTCACCGGTGAGCACCACAACCACGCCATCCTCGGCGCCTCCGGTCACTGCGTCGCCACCCACCCCTCCGACATGGGCGTGGCCCTGACCGCCTTCGACGCCCGCGTGTCCTACGAGACCGCTGACGGACCGGGCGAGCTGCCGATCACCGACCTCTACCTGCCCGTGGGGGAGACACCGCACCGGGAGACCGCCCTGCCGCGGGGCGCCCTGATCACCGCCGTCACCCTGCCGCCCGGCGCCACGGCGGCCAACTCCCGCTACCGCAAGGTGCGCGAGCGGGCCTCGTACGCCTTCGCCATCGGCTCGGTCGCCGCCGCCCTCGACCTCAGGGACGGTGCCGTGCACGACGTGCGCCTGGCCTTCGGGGCCGTCGCCTCCCGCCCCTGGCGGGCCCGTGCGGCCGAACGCGTCCTGACCGGCGCCCCGGCCGACGCCGAGACCTTCACGGCCGCCGCGGACGCCGAACTGGCGGCCGCGAGGCCCCTGCCCCGCAACGGACACAAGGTGACCCTGATGCGCAATCTCGTCGTGGCCGTCCTCAGCGAACTCGCCGAGGAGGCCGCCCGATGACCACCGCCACCACCGGCCGGTCCGCCGCCGAGCGCGTGACCGGCACCGCCCACACCCGGGTGGAAGGCCGCGACAAGGTCACCGGCGCGGCCCGTTACGCCGGCGAGATCCCCTTCGCCGAACTCGCCCACGGCTGGCTGGTGCTGTCCACCGTCGCCCGCGGCCGCGTCCGCGCCCTGGACACCGAAACCGTCCTCGCGATGCCCGGCGTCCTCACCGTGCTCCACCACCACAACGCCCCGCGCGTCGACACCGACTACGTCGGCATGATGGGCACCCCGCCGGATCCCGGCACCGGCCTCTTCCAGCACGATCGGGTGCCCCACCTGGGCTGGCCCGTGGCCCTGGTCGTCGCCGAGACGTCCGAACAGGCCAGGGAGGCCGCCGAGACCCTCGTCGTGACGTACGACGAGGAGCCGCACGACGTCGCGTTCTCGGCCGGACGTGAGGCCGAGGCGTACCCGGTCGACGGGCACCTGCCGGCCGTGGCGGAGAAGGGCGACCTGGACCGGGAACTCGCGGCGTCCGCCGTCGTGGTGGACGCGCGGTACACCACCCCGGAGGAGCACCACAACCCGATGGAGCCGCACGCGGCGACCGCCTGCTGGGAGGGCGGCCGGCTGGAGGTCGTCGACTCCAACCAGGGCACCACCTGGGTCGCGGGAGAGCTCGCCAACCTGTTCTCCCTCGACCCGGGCTCCGTGCGCGTGCGCTCCGAGCACGTCGGCGGCGGCTTCGGCAGCAAGGGCGTGCGCGCCCACCAGGTGGCCGCCGTGATGGCCGCCACCGTGCTGCAGCGGCCCGTCCGGGTCGTCATGACCCGCCGGCAGATGTTCTCCCTCGTCGGCTACCGCAGTCCCACCGCGCAGCGCGTCCGCCTCGGCGCCGATCCGGACGGGCGGCTGCGCGCCCTGGAGCACCGCTCCCTGAACCAGACCTCCACCGTGCACGAGTTCGTCGAGCCGAGCGCCGCGGCCGGCCGGTCGATGTACGCCGCCGACGCCCACCACACGGTCAACCGACTGGTGCGACTCGACGTCCCCACCCCGACCTGGATGCGCGCCCCGGGAGAGGCCCCGGGCTCGTTCGCGCTGGAGTCGGCGCTCGACGAACTCGCCGAGAAGTGCGGCGTCGACCCGATCGAACTGCGCCTGCGCAACGAACCCGAGGTGGGGCCGGTCTCCGGACTGCCGTTCGCCGGGCGCAACCTGGCCGCCTGCTTCCGGGAAGGCGCCCACAGGTTCGGCTGGGCGCAGCGCGACCCGCGCCCGGGCCTGCGCCGCCAGGGGCGCTGGCTGCTCGGCACGGGCACCGCGGCCGCCTCCTTCCCGGCGATGGCCATGCCCTCCACGGCGTCCGTGACAGCAGAGGCGGACAACACCTTCACGGTCCGGATCAACGCCGCCGACATCGGCACCGGCGCCCGGACCGCGCTCACCCTGGTCGCCGCCGACGCCCTGGAGGTACCCGCCGACCGCGTGCTGGTGCACATCGGCGACAGCGACCTCGGCCCCGCGATGATCGCCGGCGGCTCCGCGGGCACCCGCTCCTGGAGCTGGGCCGTCACGGCCGCGGCCGAACAACTGCGCCGCGACCTCGCGCCGGGCGGGGACATCCCGCCGCAGGGCATCACCGCGCGGTCGGACACGACCGAGGCCGTCGCCGCGCTCGCCCAGCGGGAACGGCACTCCTTCGGGGCCCAGTTCGCCGAGGTCGCCGTCGACCCGGCCACCGGCGAGGTCCGGGTGCGCCGCATGCTGGGCGTCTTCGCGGCCGGCCGGATCGTCAACCCGCTCACCGCCCGCAACCAGCTCGTCGGCGGAATGATCTGGGGCCTGTCCATGGCCCTGCACGAAGAGGCCGTCCGGGACCCGGCGAGCGGCGGTGTCCACGGCGCCGACCTGGCCGGCTACCACGTCGCCACGCACGCCGATGTCCCGCACGTCGAGGCCGACTGGGTCGACGACCCCGACCCCGACGACCCGATCGGCATCAAGGGCATCGGCGAGGTCGGCATCGTGGGCGCGGCCGCCGCGATCGCCAACGCCGTCTGGCACGCGACCGGCGTACGCCACCGCGACCTGCCGATCCGGCCCGACCGCGTCCTGTCGGCGGGCGACCATGCTTGATCTGGCAGGGGCCCTGCACGCCTGGGTCGAGGAGGGCCGGGACTTCGCCGTCGCCACGGTCGTCGCCGTCGGCGGCAGCGCCCCGCGTCCGCCCGGGGCGGCCCTGGCCGTCGACGCCGACGGCACGGCGATCGGCTCGGTCTCCGGGGGCTGCGTCGAGGGCGCCGTGTACGACCTGTGCCGCCAGGCCCTGCGCGACGGCGAGCCGCTGACCGAGCGGTTCGGCTACAGCGACGAGGACGCCTTCGCGGTGGGACTGACCTGCGGCGGGACGATCGACGTGCTGGTCGTTCCGTTCTCCGCCGGGCAGGCGGTGCACGAGGCAGCGCTGTCCGCCGCGGCGGACGGTGAGCCGGTGGCCCTGGCCCGGGTGGCGCGGGGCCCCGCCGAACTGCTCGGCCGGGCCCTGCTCGTCCGCCCCGACGGCTCGTACGGGGGCGGGATCGGCGGCGGCCCGGAGCTGGACCGCACCGCGCGCGCCCAGGCCCGCGCCCTGCTGGACGCCGGCCGGACCGGCACGGTGGAACTCTCCGAGGACGGCACGCACTGCCCGGGTGGTGTCACCCTGCTCGTGGAGTCGGCCGTGCCGCCGCCCCGCATGATCGTCTTCGGCGCGATCGACTTCGCGGCGGCGCTCGTGCGGGCGGGACGGTTCCTCGGCTACCACGTCACGGTGTGCGACGCCCGGCCGGTCTTCGCCACCCGAGCCCGTTTCCCGGACGCCGACGAGATCGTCGTCGACTGGCCCGACCGGTATCTGCGGGGCACAGCCACCGACGGGCGGACGGTGCTGTGCGTCCTGACCCACGACGCGAAGTTCGACGTGCCCCTGCTGCGGGAGGCGCTGCGCCGGCCGGCCGCCTACATCGGCGCGATGGGCTCGCGCCGCACCCATGAGGACCGGGAGCGCCGGTTGCGGGAGGCGGGCGTCGGCGAACGCGAGCTGGCCCGGCTGAGGTCCCCGATCGGGCTGGATCTGGGGGCCCGTACGCCCGAGGAGACCGCCGTGTCCATCACGGCGGAGATCGTCGCTGAGCGGCGCGGCGGGACGGGGGCCCCACTCACCGGCTCGGCCACCCCGATCCACCGCCCGGACAGAGAGCCGCAGCCGGTCTGAGCGGTGACACCGACCGGGCCGCAAGCCGCGCCCGGTCCACCCGGGAAGGAGTGGGTACGCTCGTCGACAGAAGGAGAATCGTCAGTGCCCGACAACCTCGCATGGATTGCAGATGCTTGGCACAGCGCGAACCTGAATGCCGGCGACCTGTACATCACCTGCGCCCGCGGCCTCGGCCCGCAGCAGCCGGCCCAACGCATGGCCGACCGTGAGCCTGTCGAGATCGGCTCTGCCCTCACCGTCCAGGAAGCGTCCCGCATGGTCGACCTCACGCAGATCTACTGCGTTGGCCGCATCGGCCAAAGCGGTGACTGGTCGTTCGTCGTGGAGTGTGGAGGCAGCGAAGGCTGGTCCCTGGACCCTGCGGTGTCCAGCGGCGCCGAGGTACTGACCTTCGACCCGGGGCCGGACGATCCGCCCTCCTTCTTCAGGTACCTCGCCGACGGGGAGCTGCAACTGCACTTCGAGTCGGGCTTCGGCTACGACCCCGTTGGAGCCCAGCCCGACCTTCTGCGCCCGGCGCTGGAAGCGGCCGGAGTCATCCCGCCGGAAGACTCCATCGACGACCTGCTTGGCGAGGACGAGGAGTTGTCGCCTGTCGAAGAGAAGCGCCAAGTGCTGAGGGCCGTCGGTGAGTATTTCGGGTTGTCACTGCCGCGGCAGGTAATCGGGAGCCAGAGGCTTCCTACCGTGGTTACCCGGACCTCACCTCCGTCCTCCTGGTGACCACCAACGTACTCAGACCGCGTTTGAGATCTGCCGTGCTCTGTTGCTGGAGTGGTCGTTGAGCATGCTGTGAGCGGTGCTGGGGTGGGCATCCGTCGGACTTGACGGACGAGCAGGGGGCGTCGGTGGAGCCGTTGCTGCCGCCGGCGAGGGTGGGGCCGAAGGGCGGACGTCGGGAGAAGCATCCGCGGTGGCGGATCGTGGATGCGATCTTCCATGTGCCGCCGTCCAGATCCTCGCCCAGCGCACCACCCAGGCCGTCCGCGCCGCCAAGGACCAGGGATTCGACACCCTGGCACTGGCCCAGCAAGTTTTGCTCGACGACGAGGACCTGCGCGCCGTCGAAGACGAGATCACCCAGTGGCGCGAGGCCCGCGCCGCGCACACCGCCGTCCTCGACAACCCCGAACTGCAGCAGGCATCCGAGCACCCCCCTGCCGGCCTCGACACCGCCACGGCCGCCCGGGCTGCCGCCGACGACCAGCACGCCGAGGCCGCCACCGCCGCCAGCACCACCCACACCCGCAACCAGGACCTCACCGCCCCGGCCTCCGACCTCGAGGCCGCCATCCAATGCCTTCAGCCGCTTGAACAGGCCTACAGCACCGCCCGCCACCTGGCCGAACTCGTCACCGGCAACTCACCCAGCGTCCGGGTCCGCATGCATCTGGAGGCCTACGTCCTGGCCGCCCGCCTCGAAGAAGTCGTCACCGCCGCCAACACCCGCCTGCACATCATGTCCGAAGGGCGCTACACCCTCTCCCACTCCGACCACCAAGCCGCCCGCCCCGGCCTCGGCCTGCAGATCACCGACTCCTTGACCGGCCGCCCCCGCAAGACCGACACCCTCTCCGGCGGCGAATCCTTCTTCGCCTCCCTCTCCTGATCGTGCATGTTCCCCGCAACCTTCAACGCGATCACGGCTGCCGCCAGTTCGTCAGCCTGACTCTCAAGGGCTGCACGATCAGCCGCGGCATCCTTGCGCGCTTCTGCCCTCCCGGTGCGCCGATCGTTCTCCTGTGCGCCGATGAGCACCAGCGTGACGGCACCGGCGGCAGCGGCCGCCGTGTTGAGGAGTTCGCTGTCCACGTGGATCACGACTCCGCAGCGATCCGAGGAGTTCCCACCGAATCGGTCCTGTCCGCCTGTGATTGATCGTGAACACCCTGGCGGCGACCCTCACCCGCTCCCGACGCCCCCGGACCCAAGGGGCGTCGGCCGGACCGCAATACAGGTTTCTGCGGCCGCTGCTCACCCTCCCTGGGTCTCTGACCGGGAACGTTCGCCGGGTCGGTGGAACAGGACGAGATACCTCAGCCGTTCGGTAATGTGTTCGTCCGGGAGGGCCCGAACGGCTGCTGCCAGGTGGCGACGGCAGCAACAGCCGTGGACACGTCCCATGACCACGGACGTCGGCACGGCCTCCGGCCCCTGATCCCACAGGACGGACCACGAGACGGACGGGGGAACACCCATGACGACCACTCACGCCTTATCCGGGGTTGAGGGCACCCCACCGCCGGAGAGCGACACGGTCATCGACGTACGGGATCTGCGGATGCGCTACCGCAGCCAGGACGTGCTGAAAGGTGTCGGCTTCACGGCCCGGCGAGGCGAAGTCGTCCTGCTGCTCGGCCCGAACGGCGCGGGCAAGACGACAACGATCGAGGTCCTGGAAGGCTTCCGGATGCGCTCGGCCGGTGACGTGACCGTCCTCGGCGCCGATCCGGCCGACGGGGACGAGCGGTGGCGTGCGCGCCTGGGCATCGTGCTGCAGTCCTGGCGTGACCACGGCAAGTGGCGGGTGCGGGAACTGCTGGCCCACCTTGGCTCGTACTACGCACCGTACTCCACGGCCCTCGTGCGGCGGCCGTGGGACATCGACGACCTCCTCGCCGCCGTTGGGCTGACCGAGCAGGCGGACAAGCGGGTCGGAACTCTGTCCGGCGGGCAGCGCAGGCGTTTCGACGTGGCCGTCGGCATCGTAGGCAGGCCCGAGGTGTTGTTCTTGGACGAGCCCACGGCGGGTCTGGACCCGGAGGCGAGGAACGAGTTCCACGGCCTGGTACGCGGGCTGGCGGACGAGAACACCACTGTTCTGCTGACTACGCACGACCTTGCCGAGGCGGAGAGGCTCGCCGACCGGATCCTGATTCTGGCCGGCGGCCGGATCGTGGCCGATGGCTCGGCCGAGGAGCTGTCGCGGCAGGCATCGGCCGAGGCCACTGTGCGCTGGACGCGGGACGGGCGGCCCTTCGAGGAGGCGACGGCCGAGCCCACCCGGTTCGTCCGTCGGCTGTTCGAGGAGCACGGCGAGGCGATCGGCGGGCTGGAGGTGCGCCGGGCGAGCCTGGAGGACACCTACTTGACGATGGTGCGGGAGCTCGAGGCGGGGAGCGTTCCCGACGGGCGGACGGTGCACGCTTTCGGGGAGGGATCGCGATGAGTCCGGTGTGGTATGCAGCGGGAGTAGGAGTGCGGCGCGGCTGGACGGAACTCCGGCAGACCTTCACCACCGGCCAGGACGTGTTCGGCTACGTACTCTGGACGGTCCTGCTCCTCGTGCCGCTGTTCCTGCTCAAGGACGACCCGCTGAAGGGCGCCGGCATCTCGACCGGCGCGTTCATGCTGCCGAGCATGCTGGGCATGACGCTCGCGTTCACCGGCATGATGACCACGGCACAGCTGCTCGCGACCGAGCGCGAGGACGGTACTCTGCTGCGGGCCAAGGCCGTGCCGCACGGCATGGTCGGCCACCTGGTCGGCAAGATCATCATGGTGTCGGGTACGGCTCTCGTCTCCATGGCCCTCCCCTTCGCCGTCGGCGTGTTCCTGGTGGACGGGGTGGCCCGGCAGGGCGGCGGAGCGCTGCTGACGCTGGTGTGGGTGATGCCGCTGGGTCTCCTGGCGACCCTGCCGACCGGCGCCGTCATCGGCTCACTGGTCAGCAGTCCGCGCACCGTCGGCTTACTGATGCTCCCGGTGATGGGACTCATCGTGATCTCCGGGATCTACTTCCCCCTGTCCGAGCTGCCCGAGTGGCTGCAGACCGTCGGGCGGATCTTCCCCGTGTACTGGCTCGGCCTCGGTCTCCGCTCGGCGCTGCTGCCGGCCGATGCGGTCGCCGCCGAGATCGGTGATTCCTGGCGGCACCTGGAAACAGCGGGCGTGCTGAGTGCCTGGGCCGTCGCCGGGCTGCTCCTCGCACCATCCGTCCTGCGCAGGATGGCCCGCCGCGAGTCCGGGGCCGCGATGGCGGAACGGCACCGGAGGGCGATGCAGCGGGTCGGTTAGTGATGTGCCGGGGATGTCGGCCCAGCTCCTGGTCAGGCCGCGTTCGGCACAGGGCGTCCGTCCCAGCGGATGCCCTTCTCGCTGCGGATGCGGGCGCGTCCCTTGCACTGGGCGGCGAGCACGTCAGGGCGGCGGGCGTTCGCATTGCGCCGGCGCAGGTAGCGGTGCAAGACCCGGGTCTGCACCGTGTGGTTCGGATGGTGGGAGTCGGTCAGGGTGAACTGCCCCAGCGGGCCGAAGTGCGCCTCGATGGGGTCGGCCCAGGAGGCGTAGGTCGGGGTGAAGCACAGCTCGCCCTTGTCCTCCTTCTGCTTCGGCTGCTCAGTCATAGGAGTGCCTTCCGCCGCGGACGCCGCCCTGGTCCCGCCGCACAGCCGGCCGTCGGTTCCGGGACCGCTTCGCCCGATGGACCGGCCACTGCCAGGGCTGCCCCACCCCTTGTCTTCCGCGTCTTGCGTGTTCCTCCTCGCTCACGCCGGAGGGCGAGGCAGGGCAATGCCTGAGCTGGAGCGGGTGAACGAGATCGGCGCGTTCCGGCTCGGCAGGCTCACCCTGTCGCAGATCCCGCCCAACCGGCTGACGGCGCCGGCCCGGCAGCGCTCGGGTCGAAGACGCCTTGCCCGGGGCGTTGACGGGGGAGACGGGGTGATCTGTCGGGTGCCGCCTGCGTCCGGCTCCGCACACGATCGGCTCCACGGTTTCAGCCGCTGACCCGGTGACAGAAGGCGCTCTCGTCCGTTGCTTCGCCGAGCTGCCGTGCCCTCTCCTCGACGGTCAGGTCGGCGGTCTTCAGTGAGGTGGCGCCCTCGACGGGTACGGCCCACGTACCCGCGGGCTCCCAGGAGACCGAGATCAGAGCTGTTCCCATGCGGCTCGGCCCTGAGTGGCCGAGGTGACGAGATCGCTCTTGACGAGGCGGGCGTCGTCGGTGGCGGCCGACGCCCAGGCTTCGGTGGTGGCGACCGCGGCCCAGTTCGAGTGCAGCAGCGCCATCAGGGTCTCGTGGACCTGTCGCGCGGAGGCGGTGCCGGCCTCGTTGGCGAGGTGGACGGCGCCGGTCGCGTCGGAGAGGACCTCGATCGTGAGACCGAGGGGCTCGGCCGCGACGGAGGTGGCCAGGACGCAGTTGTTCGTCATGTAGCCGACCAGGGTCAGGGTGTCGATCTCGTTCTCCCGGAACCATTCGGCGAGGCCGGTGGAGGTGAAGATGTCGGAGTGGTTCTTGGCCACTCGCTTGGTCGTGGAGCCGATGCGGCGTTCCACCTCGGGGTGGTTCTCCCAGCCGGCCGAGCCGGCCGCGAAGACCGGGGCCCCTTCGGGGTACTCGTGCCGGACGGCGACCACGGGCATGTCCGCCTGCGCGGCGACGTCCAGGGCGCGCAGGATGTTCGCCAGCGATTCGTCGCGGGACGGGTACTGGATGTCCAGCGGCCCGTCGAAGTACTCCTGCTGCACGTCGATGAGGACAAGGGCTCGGCGCGGGGCGTTCAACGTTCTCTCCTGTCTGGTGGATCCGGCGCGGACGGCGCCGTGGACTCCATCCTCAGAGGACCGCGGGAACTACGGTGAGTGGCAGAAAAGCAGATAATCGATGAGAACGGGACAGGCATGCGCATCGCCCTTCACGCCTTCGACGGGATCACCGCGTTCCACCTCGCCGCGCCCCTGCTCGTGTTCGGCGAAGTCGCCCGCCAGGATCTGGCCCCGGGATGGACCACCACGGTGTGGAGCGCGGACGCGCACTCGGTCCGCACCTCGGAGGGAATCGTGATCGACGACCTCGCCGGGCCCGCCGCGGCGGAATCGGCCGACCTGCTCGTCTTCCCCTCCTGGCCCGCCGACTTCCCGGAACCGGACGGCGAGCTCCTCGCCCTGATCCGGGACAGGCACGCCCGCGGAGCGGGGATCGCCGGGCTCTGCCTCGGCGCTTTCCCCGTGGCAGGCAGTGGCGTGCTCGACGGGCGCGCCGTGGCCACCCACTGGGCCTCGGCGCAAGAACTGGCCGCACGCTACCCCGCCGTGGACGTGCACGCGGACGCCCTCTACCTGGACCACGGTGACGTGCTCACCTCGGCCGGCACGGCCTCCGGGCTGGACGCCTGCCTTCACATCGTCCGCGACCGACTGGGCTCGGCGGCCGCCGCCACCGTCGCGCGCCATCTCGTCATCGCGCCCCACCGGGAAGGTGACCAGGCCCAGTACATCGATCGGCCCGTGCCCGACGACGCCGCGGGGCCCATCGGCGACACGATCACCTGGGCTCTGGCCAACCTCGACCAGCGCCTGTCCGTCACCGAACTCGCCGCCCACGCACACATGAGCACACGCAACTTCTCCCGCCGCTTCCACGAGACGACCGGCATGAGCCCGGCCAAGTGGATCCTCACCCGCAGACTCGACGAGGCCCGCAGACTCCTGGAGACGACCACCTGGAGCATCACCCGCATCTCCGCAGCATGCGGGTTCGCCAGCGCCGTGACCTTCCGGCAGAACTTCACCGCGCACTACGCGACCACACCGACGTCGTACCGCCACCGCTTCACCGACCACACGGGGGCGACCGGCTCCGCACCGGAGCTCTCCAGCCCCCGGGCGCAGGGAGCGCAAGCGCAGGCACGCGGTCACCGGCGCAGACGGTCGCAGTCGTAGCCCTCTTCGCGCGCAGTTCGGCGGACCGCCCGCCCACCCCGGCAGCAGAGCCGGGTCGGACACAGGGGCGGCGAGCATCGGTTCTGGCAGTGTCCACGTCACAGCCTCATGCCTTCCGCCCAGCCCGCCCGTCGGCAAACCGAGTGCGCGTACGCACCCGACCGCCGGCCGACCACGGCAGGTCAGCGCACTACCACACCTCGCCGGGCGCGCTGGCCGGGGCTGTGAGCTGAGCTCCTGGCGTACGTCCGGGTAGCAGCGCAGCCGGACACCGGGCTGCCTCGGAGCCCGTGTCGTACGGTCCGACGTCGCGGTCGCCCACCGTCCGCAACGGATCTCACCGAAACCGGCGGTGCCGCCGGTACGGCCGAAAGATCTGGACCAATACCGCGAATCAGACCGCGACGAGCTCCTGCTCGCGGTCCGGCGTCTTGACCTTGGGCTTCTTGTTCGGCAGTGAGAGCCGGAAGACCTTGTGCCACGCGGAGAACACCTGCTTGGGCAGCGGCCCGGTGACGTACTCCAGCTCGTACTTCTCGAACAACGCGCGCACCTTCACCGCGACCTCGGCGTACCGGTTGCTCGGCAGGTCGGGGAACAGGTGGTGCTCGATCTGGTGCGACAGGTTGCCGGTCATGAAGTGCATGGCCTTGCTGCCGCTGATGTTCGCCGAGCCCATCATCTGGCGCAGGTACCACTGGCCGCGCGTCTCGCCCTTGATCGACCGGCGCTCGAAGACCTGCACGCCCTCGGGGAAGTGCCCGCACATGATCACCGAGTGGGACCAGATGTTGCGGACCAGGTTCGCGGTGAACGTGGCGGCGAGCGTGGTGAGGAACGACGGGCCCGACAGCAGCGGGTGGATCACGTAGTCCTTGAGCACCTGCTTGCGGATCTTGCGGCCCACGGCCTTGGCCCGCGCGCGGAACTCCGGGTTCTTGCGGCGGCGCTTGTGCAGGTTCTTGCCGAGCTCCAGGTCGTAGGCTGCGATGCCGTACTCGAAGAAGCAGGCGTTGATGAAGTTCCACAGCGGCTGGCCGAGGTGGAACGGGTGCCACTTCTGGTCCTCGTCGACGCGCATGATGCCGTAGCCGAGGTCGTTGTCCTTGCCGATCACGTTGGTGTACGTGTGGTGCAGCTCGTTGTGCGAGTGCTTCCACTGCTCGGAGGGTGAGACGTGATCCCACTCCCAGGTGGTGGAGTGGATCTTGGGGTCCCGCATCCAGTCCCACTGGCCGTGCAGGACGTTGTGGCCGATCTCCATGTTGTCCATGATCTTCGCCACGGACAGACCGGCGGTGCCGAGCAGCCACGCGGGCGGGAAGATCGAGAACAGCAGCACGCCCCTGCTGACCAGCTCGAGCGTGCGCTGCGCGGAGATGACCTTGCGGATGTAGGCGGCGTCTTTCTCGCCGCGGTCGGCGATCACCTCGTCGCGGATCGCGTCCAGCTCGCGGCCAAGCTCCTCGATCTGCTCCGCGGTCAGGTGGGCGGTGGGGTCGATGGCGGTCAAGATGCTCCTACCGTTCGATGGCGCAGGGGCCCGCCGCGGCGGACACGCAGGTCTGGATGAGGACGCCCGGCTCGGCCTCGGTGATCTCGCCGGTGCGCAGGTCGCGGACGGCGCCCGCCTTGAGCGGCGTGACGCAGCCGAAGCAGATGCCCATGCGGCACCCGGAGGGCATGAGCACGCCGGCCTCCTCGCCGACGTCAAGCAACGGCGTGGCGCCGTCCGCGTCGACGGTCTTGCCGGTGGCGCTGAACGTGACCTCGCCGCCGTCGCCGGCGACGACGATGCCGGGGCGGAAGCGTTCGGTGTGCAGGCGCTCTTGTACGCCGTGCTCGCTCCAGTGCTCTTCGGCGGCGTCGAGCAGGCCCGCGGGCCCGCAAGCCCAGGTCTCGCGCTCGGCCCAGTCGGGCACGAGTTCGTCGAGACGGGCGATGTCGAGCATGCCGTCCGTGTCGGTGTGCACCTCGGTGAGCCGCAGCTTCTTGTCCGCGACCAGGCCGTGCAGTTCGTTGCGGAAGATCACGTCTTGCGGCTGTGGCGCGCAGTGGACCATGACGACGTCGTCGAACTCGATGTCGCGCAGCATGCCCATCACGGGCGTGATGCCGCTGCCGGCCGTCAGGTAGAGCACCTTGGCGGGCTTGGCCTGCGGCAGCACGAAGTCACCGGTCGCCTGGTCGAGCTGGATCAGCGTGCCCGGTTTCGCTCTGCGGACCAGGTGGTTGCTGACCTTGCCGTCCGGGATCGCCTTCACGGTGATCGTGACGCGGCCGTCCCGGCGGTCTGTCGGCGAGGTGATGGAGTAGGCACGCCACAGGCGCACCCCGTCGACGTCGACCCCGATCCGCACGTACTGACCGGCCGTGTGGCCGCGCCAGCCCCGTCCCGGCCTGATCACGATGGTCGCGGCGTCACCCGTCTCGGGGTGCACGGCCTCGATGCGCCCCCGCAGGTCGGCGCCCGCACGCAGCGGGCTGACCAGGTCGAGGTAGTCCGACGGCAGCAGCGGCGTCGTGACCATCTCCAGCAGTTTCCACGCCCTGCTGTGCAGGGCTGCACTCGTCATGACCCCAGCTTGCTGTGCCTCAAGGCGTAAAGTCCTGACCGCAGGACGTAAATCTGGTCGGCTGAATTGTTCGCAGGGAACAAAACGTGAGCCATGCAATCCGGAGGGCCACCGAACTGGCCCTGGACGAGACGACGGTCACCGCACTTCGGGCCGCGCTGAAGACCACCGCCGACGAGGTCGTCCAGGCGATCATCGACGAGGTCCCTCCCTACGCCAACGCCCTTTCGGGCCACATGGGCGCCACCATCCGCCGAGCCGTCCGCACCGCCCTGGGTCACTACCTGGACCTCGCGAGCGGGAACACCACGGGCGGCGACGCCGGTGACGCGGCCTACGAGCTGGGCCGAGGCGAGGTGCGCGACGGCCGTTCGATGGACGCCCTGCTCAGCGCCTACCGCGTCGGCGCCCGCGTGGCCTGGCGATGCCTGGCCGCGGGTGCCGTACCCGCAGGTCTGCCCGCCGCCGAGGTCGCCAAGTTCGCCGAGCTGACCTTCGCCTACATCGACGAGCTCTCCGCCGCGAGCGCCGCGGGCCACGCCGACGAACTGGCCGCCCGGGGCCGGGCCCACGAGCGCCACCTGGAACACCTGGCCCGCGACCTCCTCACCGGCGCGAGCCCGGACGTGCTGCTGGCCTCTGCTCAACGGGCCGGGTGGCAGCCTCCGGTTTCGCTGACCGCGGTCCTGCTGCCCGCCGCCCAGGCCCGGCCCGCCTACCGCACGCTCGACCCGAGCACCCTCGTCCTCGACGATCTGCCGGACGCCTTCGGCGTGCTGCTCGTCCCCGATGCCGACCGATCACATCTCTTGAGGCAGCTGACCGACCGCACCGCCGTGGTCGGCCCGGCCCGGCCATGGACGCGTGCGTCCGCCTCGTACGCACGAGCCGTACGCGCGCGCTCCCTCTCCTCTGATGTTCGCGACACCGAGGACCACCTGCCCGAGCTGGTGCTGAGCGCCGACGTGGACGCGTTCGCAGACCTGCGTGCCCGAGCCCTCGCACCGTTGCGGACCCTGCCCGTCGCGACCGCGCGGCGGCTGGAGGAGACGTTGCGGGCGTGGCTGCTGCACCATGGCAGGCGGGAAGAGGTGGCGGCGGCGTTGTTCGTCCATCCCCAGACCGTCCGGTACCGGATGTCGCAGCTGCGGGAGCTGTTTCCGGATCTCGCATCGCCGCACCGGGTCCTTGAACTGACGCTGGCGGTCGGCCTTCGGGCCGGCTGACGCGTTCTTCGACCGTCCGCGAGCGGTCCAGGAATCGTGCCTCGTCCTCGGTGCCATCGGCTGGCTCGTACGGCCCGGGGAAGAGCAGTATCAGCCGGCCCCGCTCCGTGAGAAACACCCTTGACGAAATACGGCAGTGCCGCTTCGCGGCGCTCGCTGAGGTCGAACTCGCGGTGTCGTAGGGGCTGACGGCTGGTCGTCCACTGCGGTGTCACCGGGGCGTGAGGTATCCGCAGGGTGGCGTGCTGAACGCCGAACGTCAGCGGTTCCGCGAGGAGTTACGGCTCCAGGCGGCCGAGCGGTTCGCCAGGGACGAGGCGAGCTCGACGATCGCCAAAGACCTGCGGGTCAGCGTCCGGTCGGTGCAGTGATGGCGGCGAACGTGGGACGAGGGCGGATGGCGTGCTCTGCGGTCACAGGGGCCGGCGTCGCTGCCGAGGCTGAGCCAGAAGCAGTTCGCGCGGTTGGAGGCGGAGCCGGCCAAGGGGCCGGCCCCGCACGGCCGGGAGGACCAACGCTGGACCCTGAGCCGTGTGAAGACGGTGATCGGCCGGCGCTTCCACCTGAGTGACACGATCCAGGGCGTGCGCGAGCTGCTGGTGCGCAACGGCCGGTCCTGCCCGGTCCCGGCCCGACGCGCGATCGAGCGGGACGACGAGGCGGTGGCCGAGCGGGTCAAGGTGGGGGTGCCCCCGCTTGCGGGGGAGTGCGGCCCTGCGCGGAAGACTCGCGGCGGCCCGTGGGGCCTGGCTCGTCTTGACAGGACGAAGCCGGATTCTCCATGACGCCGCCGCAGGCCGCCACCGGTCCGTCCGGGCGTGAGCTGACGAATCCCAGCTTCTGCCACGCCCGTTCCGCGCCGTCAAAGCGCTCCTCGTCACCCCGCACCAGGTCCGCGAACAGCTTCTGCACGTCCAGCCGCAGGCTGACGCCGTCATGATCCCCGGCCGGGAACCGCAGGCGTCGCGTACTGCCGGACGGCCCGGCCGACGGGCGGCGGAAACCGCGAGGTGGTCGCCGGTAGGCTGCGGCGGTGCGCACGGTCGAGCTTCTGTTGGACGAGGCGGCAGAACTGGCGGTCCGGGAGGCCTGGCGGCGGCTGGCGGCTGCGGGGCTGCCCAGTCAGGCGCGCCACCGTTCACCGACGAACAGCCCGCATCTCACCCTGGCCGCCTGCCCGGAGCTGACCGCCCCGATCCGCTGGGAGCTCGCCGAGGTGGCCGCCGCCCTGCCGCTGCCGGTGCGCTTCACCGGCGTGGTCCGTTTCGAGCGGCCCACCTCGGTGCTGGCCTGGGCGCTGGACTGCGACGTGGTGCTGGCCGCTCTGCACCGCCGGGTGTGGGAGGCGGTGGCCTCGGACAGCCCGCCCCAGACCCTCAACCCCTTCCACGCACCGGGGCGCTGGAGCCCGCACGTCACCCTCGGCCGGACCCGGCGGGCCGGTGCCTTCGCCGGTCGGCGGGTCCCCGAACTGCTGCCCGCGCCGCCGCTGTCGGCCCGGCTCACCACCCTGCGCAGCTACGACACCCGGACCGGCACCCTGGAGGTGCTGGAGCCCCGCTCCTGAGACGCCCCGACACCGGAGCCGCGGCGGGTGTCCGGTGATCACCGGCTGCGGCCTCCGGGCACGGACCGGTCGGGCCGTTCGGCGAAACCCGGCGGGATGCGCCGACGCACAGGTGGGCTGCCCCCACCCTGTATCGGCCTGCTCCCCCCAGCGCGCTCTGGCCTGCTGCCCGGATGGCCTGGTGGATCTTGGACAAGCAGGCTGAACGTGTTCGGTTTTCGAAGTAAGGGAGCTTTCTGTGTTCAGCCTGAAACCGGTGCGCCGCGTGGCGCGCGCCACTGCCGTCGGCGCTCTCGCCGTCGCGGCGTGCGCCACCCTGACGACCGGCAGCGCCGGAGCGATCGTCAACGGGACCGATTCCACCGAGCGCTACCCGTTCATGGCGACGATTCCGGAGTCGGCCCCGAAACACGGGCTGTACGACGGTACTTGCGGGGCGTCGCTGATCGATCCGCAGTGGGTGCTGACGGCGGCCCACTGCCTGCAGGGCGATGGCCTCGAGCTGGACGGCACCGTCCGGATCGGCAGCGAGCACCGGAAGTCCGGAGGCACCGTCCGGGCCATCGGGCGGACCGTCGTCCACCCCGGCTATGTGAACGGCGAGGGGAAGGCCGCCAACAAGGACGACATCGCGCTGGTCCGCCTCGACCGCCCGGTCACCGAGACGCCCGTGCGCATCGCGGAGCGGGCCGGGCGGCCGGGCACCCCGACCCGGATCCTGGGTTTCGACACCACCGTCGACACCGAACTGAACTTCGCGGAGCGGATGCAGGAGCTCGACACGCGCAGGGGTGCCGCCGCCGAGTGCGCCCCCGGCTACGCGGACCGGACCCGGCTGTGCACGATCAGCCGGGTGCCCGAGGCCATGGCGTGTTTCGGCGACTCCGGCGGACCGCAGCTCCAGAAGGACGCGCACGGGCGGTGGGAGCTCGTCGGAGTCACATCGGGCCCCGGTGCCCCGGGGGTCGCGTGCTCGGACGGGCCGGGCCTCTACAGCAACGTGCCCGCCTACGCGGACTGGATCCGGAGGACGATCAAGCGCGTCACCTGATCCACGCACGGCAGCCGCCGAGCGGGCCGGCGGGGACGTACGACGTGCCGAACCGACAGCGCCGCGGCGACCCGTCGCGCACCGTGATCCTCACGAATGACCACCGGGTGCGCGAGTTCCGGGAATGGTCCGGAGGCGATCACGTTTCCGCAGGGTCCTCACCCCGGTGCTGTCGTTTTCGTGAGCGGTGCGCGTCGGCACCTGCGCCCGTTCGACTCGAGCGGGAAGGAGGCTACTTCTACCGGTGGTTCCGCCTGGTCCGCTCCCGCATGCTCGTGATCGACTTGTCGAGGAGGGCGCCGGGACGCTGGTTCCCCCCTTTCCCCGACGCGGTCCTTCCCCGGCACGATCACGCCACTCGGCAAAGGAGCATGGACAGGCACAGATTCAAGGGTGCCCTCGCGGCGGTCGCGGCTCTGGCCGCCTTGGCGGGGGTGGGGGTCGCGGCGGCGCCGGCGCAGGCGGCGACCTACTGCTCGGCCAAGGGCCAGAAGTACTTCTGCGAGTACGGCGTCTCCACCACGAAACTCGCCAACGGGACGAAGGAGGAGTTCGTCGTCGGCGCCGATCACGCGGTGTGGACGAACTGGACCTACCCCGACGGCTCCTGGAACGGGTGGGAGTCCCTGGGCGGGTGGGTGAAGAGCCGCGTCGAAGTCGACCCTCAGCAGAAGACCAGCGACTCGCTCATCTTCATGTGGGCCATCGGCAAGGACGACAACTACTGGTTCAGGGTTCGCTACCCCAGCGGCTCGTGGACCGCTTGGCGGGTGAGCTGCGCCGTCGAACCGAACGGTCAGTTCTGTCCGTGACCGCCGCGGGCGAGCGGTACCGGCCCTGACGGCACGCAGCCCACGGGGCGTCACCGGCGCCAAGCCGTCCGTCCCCGCTGACCTGGAACTGTTCACGGTGGGAACACCTCACCGACATCGACGGACACCCGGCCAAGGCCGCAGGACGCGCGAGGGCCACTGGGCCGTTCCTCACGGCGTTGTCGTTCGTCGCGGCGTCCGCGCTCCGCCGCAAAGCCGGCGGGCACCCGTTCCGCCGCAGCGTCTGCGGCGCGGTTGACGGAGTGCTCGACAAGTCCAGGGCCGGTCTCTGAAGCGTCGTCGCGGCGGCAGCGACCCCCGCTGTCTCCAGTGATGGTCGAGGTCCGGATGCACGTCGTCCGTCTCTCACAGGCCCGCGTGTTTCAACAGCAGCTCGAGGTCGCTGTCCTTCACCCGGGTGACCCCTTGTGGGTGCCGGTTGGACAAGGCGTGCAGCGGAACGGGGTCGCGGTGCAGCCGCCGGGTCGCTGCCGGATTCAGCGTCGCGGTGAAACGCCACGGTCGGCGAGGGCTTCCGGTCACCTCGTACGGCTTGTCCTCGATCTCCGCCACCGCGGCGATCTCCCGTACCGGTGCGGCGAAGTAGATCCACAGGCGGTCGCCGGGAGCCATGCGCCGCCACCTGGACAGGCACCACTCCCGGCGAGGCTCGGTCCCGGCGAGCTCCAGCATGCGGTCCTTGCCGGAGGAGACGCCGTCCGCGACGGTGTCCGCGGGTTTCATGATGAACAGCCAGTCCACGGACATCCCTCCGCTCGTGCGGCCCCGCGCCCGTGTCGTGTGTCCGGCGGGGGTCTCCTGTGTGCTGCCCGCTACGGGAGCACTCATGCCCGCCGGCGCACACACCGCGCACCGAGCCCGGTGGTGGCCGGCGCGGATCCGGCGAAGAGGGCCCGCACCGCGTGGACTGTTCGCGCGCCACCGCCGCCGGGGGAGAGGGAGGAGCGCGGGACGTGGGAGTCGCTTCGATCGCCGTACGGCTCGTCGGCAGGGCGTCCGGAAGGACGGACGGGGGGCGTGCACTCCTGGCCGGTGCCCGACGACGGACGGCGCGGTTGGATGCTCCTCACCCGGCGGAAAGGCGTGGGAGACAGCGGCGGGAAGGCCGTCCGCGACAGCCCTCTCCCAGCACACCTCTACGGGCAGATACGGCGGCCGCGAGACCTCGAACCACTCACCACCCACGTGGGTGACGGCATGGCACCACGAACAGGACCAGACTTCCTCTTGCCGCGCCGTCGGCGGCACCGGCCACCGCCACATCACCCGCCCCCCCACACCGCACTCCAAGGGCGGATCCTCACCCGCCTTCGCGCGTGGTCCCATTCCACTGACACCGCGCGGCCTCCCCCTCCTCCGACGGGACAAGACGATCTTTGGACCGCCGTCCCCATCGACCGGAGGAACACTCCGGAAAAGGATTGTCCGATATTCTCTGGAATTTTTCGGGCCGCTTGTCGTGGATTCCTGTCGGCGCTTCCCAGAGGGTTTTCTGTCATCGGTCCGATGGTTCTTGAAGGGAATCCGATCCTTTCCGGTGAAGCCTTCCTCCATGGTTTCTTCGGGCGCGTCTCGATCAACTTTGTTTCGTTCCTGGAAATGTGTGGAGCGGTGGCGCCGAGGGCTGCGGATGTCCGTTCTTCGGCCGCCTTCCGGCGCTCACCTCGGGGCTCTGCGCGGTTGGGTCCGGCCGGGCCGAGGTCGGGCGGGTGGCCGGGTCCTGGCTTTCGGCGGGCACCCTGGAGGTGGTGTTTCCGGGGCGGGTGGACCCGAAAGGACTCCGGCCCGTCCGTATCCGTTACGGCGACCGGTTCCAGGGGTGCCGATTCGGGCTCGGGCCGGCCCGCCGACGCGGGTGTCGCCGGCTCGATCACGGACTCCCGTGACGACGGATAGCGGACAGTTGGCGACGGATAACGGACGACCGACGGCAGGTGACCGGCAACTGTCATCAACAAAAGGGAAATTGACGAGGTGACGGCCTGCTCGGAGCGACATCTCCCGGGCCGAGCCGTTCTCAGGGCAATACCCTGCAAGGACTTCAACCGGGTCGCGCGGGCGATCTTCCGGTGGAGCGCGCGGTGCGCCGAGAGGCCGAGGGGGCGGACATCCCGCCGAGTGTGCCGCGACCCCGCACGAGACGCTGTACGAGCCTCCGTCCGGGGAGGTGCTGTCCTCGGCGGCGCCCTGGTCGTCACCGGACGGACCGCCGTCGTCGCCGTCCATGCGATCGGGGCGGCCCGGAACACAAGAGGGGAAACCCTGACAAGTCAATTCGCGTGAATGTGGCACGCCCGGGGGCGCTTCTCCGTCCGGAGTCTCCCGTTCCGTCACGTGCGGCCGCGAATCGGCACCGGCGACTATGCGAACGGGCCCGCCAAAGTCAAGTGTTGACATGCCCTCCGTTTGTAAATGACGATCTCAGCCATGTCACGGGAACCTCGGAATTCACGTGACCGTACGACGACATGACCAGGTGACCGACCGCCACTTTCCCGGACTCCCTCCGGAACCTCGACCGGGGATTCCTTCGCTTCACGGCATCACGCGTGATGCCGTTCTTCACTGTGCCCGGGTCCCACCCCGACAGGAAGGCCAGGTCTTACCGGTGCAGCACGCCCCCCACCCCGCTCAGCCCGCTCCTGCGGCGAGCCCCGCCTCCTTCGCCCAGCAACGCCTGTGGTTCCTGGCCCAGCTCCCCGGCGCGAGCGTCGCCTACAACGAGACCATCGCCTTCACGCTCACCGGCCCGCTCGACCGGCACGCCCTGAAAGCGGCTTTCGACGCACTGACGGTGCGTCACGCCACGTTGCGCACCCGCCTGGTGGCCGAAGCGGGCGGCGTCCGCCAGCACATCGACCCGCCGGGTGCCGGTTTCGCGCTCACCCTCGAGGACCTCGGCGCCGAGGCCGACCCGCAGGAGAGCGTGCGGCTCCATCAACTCCGGGAAGCGAAGGAAGCGTTCGATCTGGAGCGCGGTCCGCTCGGGCGCGGCCGGCTGCTGACGCTCGGCCACCGGCACCACGTGCTGCTTCTGACGTTCCACCACAGCATCTACGACGGTGCGTCGATGAACGTGATGATGCGAGAGGTCACCGAGCTCTATACGGCATCGCTCACCGGCGCCCCCGCTTCCCTGCCCGCCCTCCCGTCCCAGTACGCCGACCACGCGCGCGCCCAGCGCGAGGCCGTCCTCAGCGGTGCTCTCGCGGCTCAGGAGGAGTACTGGAAGCAGGCCCTGCGGGACGCGCCGGACGCGCTCGAGCTGCCCATCGAGGGTCCGCGGCCGGCCGAACAGGATTACGACGGCGGGCGCGTCGAGTTCACTCTCGACCCCGGCACCACTGCCGCTCTGCGCGCTCTGGCGCGCCGGCACGGGGCCACTCTGTTCGTCGCTGTCCTGACCGGCTGGGCCGTTCTGCTGTCCCGTCTGTCCGGGCAGGAGGACATCGTTGTCGGGAGCCCGGTCGCCGGCCGCCGCGGACCCGGCGCGTCCGCTCTCATCGGATTCCTCGTCAACTCCCTGCCGCTGCGCATCGACCTGTCCGGCGCACCCACCGCGTCCGAGGTGCTGAACCGCACCCGCACCGCCGTGCGCGACGCCCTCGACCACCAGGACCTCCCCTTCGAGCGCATCGTCGAACTCGTCAACCCCCCGCGCAGCGCCTCCCGCACCCCCCTGTTCCAGACCATGCTGGCGTGGGTGCCCGACCGGCGGGGCCTGCTGCAGCTGCCCGGCGTCCAGGCCGAACCGCTCCCGATCGCCCATGCCCCGGCCAAGTTCGACCTCGCCCTGTCGGCGACCGAGTCGCAGGACGGGATCACCGGGCACCTGGACTACGCCACGGCGCTCATCGACCACGCCACCGCCCTGCGCTGGGCTGCCTACCTGCGCCATCTGCTCACCGACCTGGCCCGGCACCCCGAGCGCGACGTCGGGGACCTGGAGCTGATGGAGCCCGACGAGCGGCTCCGGCTGATCCGGGAGGGCGACGCCGCGGCTCCCGCCCTCTCCGACCCGACGGCGGCCGCGCTGCGCACCGCCGACGGGATCACTTCCCTCTTCGAGACCCGGGCCCGTCGGCACCCCACCCTGACCGCGGTCGTCGACGGGGACGGCACCCTGGACTACGCCACGCTCGACCACCGCGCCAACCGGCTCGCCCACGCCCTCGCCGCCCGGTCCGTCCGCCCCGGGGACGTCGTGGGACTGCACGCGCGCCGCACCCGCGACCTGGCCGTCGGCATCCTCGGCATCCTCAAGGCGGGCGCCGCCTATCTCCCCCTCGACCCCCAGCAGCCCCGCGAACGTCTCGCCGGGATCGTCCAGGACGCCGCCTGCCCCCTCGTGCTCAGCGACCACGCCGCGGGGGACCGCCCCGAGGACTGGCTGGACCTCGCCGCCGTGGAGGCCGAAGGGCCGACCGGGGACCACCCGCCGGCCGACGCCGGCCGGGCCCCGGACAGGACCGCCTACGTCATCTTCACCTCCGGATCCACGGGACGGCCCAAGGGCGTCGCCGTGGAACACCGCAGCGTCCTCAACCTGTTCGCGGTCTGGCACGACCGTATGGGCACAGCACCCGGAGACGCCGGTTCGGCCTGGTCCAGCATCGGCTTCGACGCCTCGATCCACGAACTGCTGCTGCCCCTGACCACCGGCGGGGTCCTGCACATCGTCCCCGAGGAACTGCGCGGCGATCCGGACGCCCTGATGGCGTGGATGCGCACCCACCGCATCGTCCAGGCGTTCCTGCCGCCCGCTTACATCAAGTGGATCGACGAGGACCCCGCAGAACGCCTGCGCGACCTGTCGCTGCGCACCCTGCTGACCGGTGTCGAGTCCCTGACCGAGGCCGCTCTGCACCGCATGACGCAGTACCTGCCCGGCCTGCGGATCTGCTTCGGCTACGGTCCCACCGAGGCGACCCTGTACAGCACCGCCCACTACGACCCGCGCCCGCTGGAACGGCCCTGTCCCATCGGCCGCCCACTGCCCGGAACCCGCTTACACCTGCTCGACAGCCGCATGCGGCCGGTTCCGCCGGGGGTGGTGGGGGAGGTCTACCTCGGCGGCGCGTCCCTGGCCCGCTGCTACCTCGGCCGCCCCGACCTGACCGAGGAACGGTTCGTGCCGGACCCGTTCGTGCCCGGTGAACGCCTCTACCGCACGGGCGACCTCGCCCGCCGGGACCAGGACGGCCGGGCTCATTACGCGGGACGCGCCGACGACCAGATCAAGCTGCGCGGCTTCCGCATCGAACCGGCCGAGGTCGAGGCTGCGCTCATGGCCCTGCCCGGTGTGCGCGAGGCCGTCGTCCTGTCCGACCGTGACGCGGCCGGACAGCCCCGGCTGGTCGCCGGGATCGGTAGGGGGAGCGCGCCCGACCGCAGCGCCGACGACCGGCGCACCGCGCTCGCCCGCCGGCTGCCCGACTACATGATCCCCGCCGTCGTGCTCGAACTGGACTGCCTGCCGCTGAACCGCAGCGGCAAGGTCGACCGGGCGGAACTCCTGCGGCTCGTGCACGAACGGACCTCCGACCAGGTCAACACCGCGAGCCCCCGTGACCACGTCGAACACGCCCTGTACCGCATATGGCGGGACATCCTGGTCCACCCCGACATCGGCGTCGGCGACAACTTCTTCGACATCGGCGGCACCTCGCTGTCGGCCATCAAGATGGCCCACCGGGTCACCCAGACCTTCGGCCACCCGCTGCCCGTCGCGGAGGTCATGCTGCGACCCACCATCGAATCGCTCGGCGCGCTGCTGCGCGAGGAGGGTGAGCACCGCGCCCCCGGCAGCCTCGTCGAGTTCCGTCGCGGCATCGCGAGCCGAGTGGTGTGCGTCCACCCCGCCGGCGGCACCGCCTTCTGCTACCTCCCCCTGGCCGCCTTCCTGCCCCCACAAGCCGGGCTCTACGGCATCCAATCGCCCGGAGTGAACCCCGGGGAGGACGTCCTGCCGACCGTGGAGGCCATGGCCGAGGAGTACCTGCGCCTCCTCGAACCCCTCGGCGACGGCCCCCTCGTCCTCACCGGACTGTCCTACGGCGGCCTCGTCGCCCACGAGATGGGACGCCTGCTCAGTCGGGCCGGACGCCGGGACGTGAGCGTCGTCCTGCTCGACACCCAAGCCATCGACGACGCCTCCGCCCGGGCGGAGATCACAGCCGTCGACGCCGCCGAGTTCCGCGACAAGCTCGTACGGTTCAACGGGATGTACCCCGGCATCGACGACGCGCAGGTCGAACGCTACTTCCGGATCTACAACCACAACCGGCTGACCGCCCGGGACCACCTGCCCGCCGCCTCACCGGCCCGCCTGGTGCTCGCCCAGGCCGTACCCGGCGGCACCGACACCCCCTTCCACGCCGAGGTACGCGCCTTCTGGCGGCGCCGCGCCGAGGACCACTTCCGCGTCGAGACGATGGAGTGCGACCACTGGGAGATCCTCGAGGGCGACCGGGCCGCCCGCGTCGGCGCGCTGCTCGCCGCCGAACTGGCCCACCACGGCACCGGTCACGCCCATCCGCGAGCCCTGACCACGTCCACGCGGGAGGCGTGATGGACCAGCCCCTGCCCCCCGGCCCGCTCGCCGCCGCCGTCCTGGCCCAGGCCCGCCGCACGCCCCGCGCCGTGGCCGTCGAGGACGGCACCCGGGTGCTCGACTACGCCGAACTCGACCTGCTCAGCGGCCGGGTGGCCGCACGGCTGCGGGCGCTGGGCGTCCGCCCCGGACACGCCGTCGCCGTCGCCCTGCCCCGCTCCTGGCAGCTGGTCTGCGTCCTGCTCGGCATCCGCCGCGCCGGGGCCACCGTCGTCCCCCTGGACCGGCTCAGCCCGCCCGACCGCCGGCGCCACATCCTCCGGGACAGCGCCGCCGTGGCGGTGGTCCGCGAGGAGCCGCACGCACCCGACGACGTGTCCGCCGAGGCGCTCCTCGCCCCGCAGGAGCCGGCTCCCCGCAGCCACCCGGCCGAGGGCACCGCCGTGCGCGACGGCGACGACACCGCCTTCGTCTTCTACACCTCCGGCAGCACCGGCCGCCCCAAGGGCGTCGAGGTCACCGACGACGGCGTGCTGCGCCTCGCCGAACCCGGCTACATCGACCTGCACCCCGGCGCCCGCTACGCCTGCCTGTCCAACCCCGCCTTCGACGCCCTCAGTTTCGAGGTCTGGACCCCGCTGCTGACCGGAGGCGCCTGCGTCGTCCTCGACGACACCCGGGTGCACAGCCCGCACCGGCTCGCCGACGCACTGCGCGCCCGCCGCATCGACACACTGTTCATCACCGCAGCCCTGTTCAACGCGGTCGTGGAGAAGGTGCCCGGCTGCTTCGCCGGCGCCGCCCAGGTCCTGATCGGCGGTGAACGTCTCAACGCGCCCCTGGTACGCCGCTGGTACGAGGCCAACCCCTCCTCACGCACCGTCCTGTACAACGCCTACGGGCCGACTGAGGCGACGACGTTCGCCCTGTGCCACCCCGTCCCGCGCGACCTCGCCGGCGACGAGATACCCATCGGTACCGCGCTGCCCGGCACCGGCGTCCTGCTGCGGACCGCCGACGGACGCACCGCCGAGCCCGGCGAGGTGGCCGAACTCTGGCTGTCCGGGCCGGCCCTGGCCCGCGGCTACCGCAACCTGCCCGAACAGACCGCACACGCCTTCGTCCGGCTGCCGGGCGGCGACGGCACCCCACGCCGCTGGTACCGCACCGGCGACCTCGTGCGCCGGGACGCCGACGGCCGGGTGACCTACGTCGGCCGGGCCGACCGACAGGTCAAGGTGCGCGGCTTCCGCATCGAACCCGGCGAGGTCGAAAGGCAGCTGCTGACCCACGCCGCGGTCCGCCGGGCCCATGTGTGCACCCGGCGCGACAGCGCGGACCGCAACGAGCTGATGGCCTTCCTCGTCCTGGGCGACGACCCCTCCCACGTCCTCTCCTACGACGCCTACGAGCGCCACCTCACCGCATCCCTGCCGGTGTACATGCGCCCTCACCACACCCACCTCGTGACCGAACTCCCGCTGACCGCCAACGGCAAGGTCGACCAGGCCGCCCTGCTGCGGGACGCCGGCACCCCCTGGCGGGGCAGCCGCGCCGAAGAGGCCCGCGTCACCGCCGGGCAGCGGCCCGTACTGGAGATCGCCGAGGAGGTCCTCGACGTCACCGGCCTGCGCCCCGACGACCGCTGGATCCCCAGCGGCGGCGACTCCCTGAAGGCACTGCGGTTCCGCTTCGAGATCCTCGGCCGCTTCGGCGTCGACCTCCCCCAGGACCTGGTGCTGCGCGCCGACTTCGCCGGCCTGGCCGACGCCGTCCACGCCCCCGGCGCCGCGGCGGACGGCCACCCGCCCGTGCCGGCCGGCGGGGCCGGGCCGGACGCACCGGCCACCAGCGAGCAGGAACGCCTCTGGCTGCTGCACCAGCGCGACCCCGCGGACCGCTCCTACGACGTCCCCCTCGCCTTCCGGACCGAGGGCCCCGTCGACACGGCCGCCCTGCGCCGCGCGCTCCGCACACTGGTCGAGCGGCACCCGGCCCTGCGCACCCGGCTGGTCCCCACCCCCGACGGCCTGCTCCAGCGCACCGAAGCGCCCTACGACCCCTGGCAGCAGCCGGACACCCTTTCCGGGGAATCCTGGCAGCGGACCGCCGACCGCTTCTTCGCCCACCGCTTCGACCTCGCCGACCCGCGCATGCTGCGCGCGGGTTGGGTGCAGCGACCTGACGGCGGCCTCCTGCTGTTCCACCTCCACCACGTGGCCGTGGACGGCTGGTCCCTCAACCTCCTCCTCCGCGACCTCACCGACGCCTGCCGAGGCGTCGCCCCCGAGTCCGAACCCGCCACCACCCCCGCCGACTTCGCCCGCTGGCAGGGCACCTGGCACGCCACCGAGACCTACGCACGCCGCCGCACGGAGCTGCTCGCCCGCTACGACCGCACGCCGCGGCCCTCGCCCCCTCTGCCCGCCCCCGCGGGACCCGGCCGGCCGCGGGCCGGGCTGCTGCGCACCTCCCTGGACCCGGTCCACCGCATCGCGCTGGACCGGCGAGCCGCACAACTCGGCCTGACCAGGTTCCAGCTCCTGGTCTCCGCGTTCACCGCGAGCGTCCACGGCGTCACCGGGCAGGACCGCCCGCTGATCGCCACGCCCGTGGCGAACCGGCCCCGCCCCGAATTCGCCGACACCGTCGGCATGTTCGCCAACACCGTGCTCCTCGACCTGGCCACGACGCCGGACGACTCCCTGACGGCACACCTCACCGCGCACGCCGACACCGTCCGCACCGTCCTCGCCGCGGACGACGTCGCGCTCGCCGACGTCCTCGCCGGTCCCGCCCTGCGCGAACGCACCCCACTGTTCGACTACCTGTTCGTCCTGGAGAACACCCGGTTCTCCACGCTCCGCCTCGACGGCTGCGAGACACGGCCGCTGTGGCCCGAACCCCTGGGCGCCAAGTGCGCGCTGACGCTCTCCGTGGTCGAGCACGAGGCCGGCTTCGACTGCCTGTGGGAGTACCGCGACGACCTCGGCGCCGAGCGCGCCGAGGCGGCGGCCGGCCTCTTCCACCAGGCCCTGGCCCACCTGGTCGCGGACGACGGCACCACCCTGCGCGAACTGGTCGCCCCCTACCGGCACTCCCTGCCCGACAACGGCCGGGGCGGCACACCGCAGCCCGACTTCACCACCGTCGCCGAGGGCTTCGCCCGGCAGGCGGCCCGCACTCCCGCGGCACCCGCCGTCCGCTCCGGCGAAGTGAGCCTCACCTACGCCGAACTCGACGCACAGGCCGACGAGCTGGCCGCCGCCCTGCGCACGCGGGTCCCGTCCGACCCCGCCGCGCCGGCGTCCGTCGCGCTCTACCTCCAGCCGTCCGCCGAGCACGTCGTGGCCCTGCTGGCCGCCGCCCGGCTCAACGTCACCGTCGTCCCCCTCGACCCCGCCTACCCGCCGGCCCTGCTGCGCCACGTACTCGACCAGGCCGACCCCGTGTGCGTCCTGGCCACCCCCGGGGACATGGACGCGCTCGACGCCCTCGCACCGCCGTCCCTGCCCAGACACCCGCTCACCCTGGCCGGGAACCCGCAGGCCGCACCCGTGCCCCACCGGCACCCGGCGCTGCGCCCCCTGTACACCCTGTTCACCTCCGGCTCCACCGGCACCCCCAAGGGCGTCCAGGTCCCCGACGCCACCCTGTGCAACCTGCTCACCTGGCAGCGCACCGAGGGCGGCCTCGGCCGGCCCGCCGTCACCCAGCAGTTCTCCATGCTCTCCTTCGACGTCTCCTTCCAGGAGATCCTCACCACCTTGTGCTCCGGCGGCCTGCTGCAGCTCGTGGAACCCGCCTGGAGACAGGACGTACCGGCGTTGCTGGAACAACTGGAGACCGGGGGAGCGGAGCGGATCTTCCTGCCGTACGTGGCCCTGCAGCTGCTCGCCGAACACGGCGTGCGTACCGGACGCTTCCCCTCCCGCCTCCGTGAGGTCGTCACCGCGGGCGAGCAGCTGGTGTGCACCGACGTGATCCGCCGCTGGTTCGCCGGACTGCCCGGCGCGCGCCTGTTCAACCACTACGGGCCGACCGAGACCCACGTCGTCACCGGCCTGTGCCTCGAGGGCGACCCGGCCCACTGGCCCGAGCGGCCCGCCATCGGCCGGCCCGTGTCCCACGCGGTGCTGCGCGTCGTCGACGAGGGCGGCCTGCCCGTGCCACCAGGTGTCACCGGCGAGCTGCTCGTCGGCGGTCCGATGGCCGCACGCTGCTACCTGGGCGACGCCGCCGCACACGAGGGCCGGTTCCTCGACGACCCGGAGCTCGGCACCTTCTACCGCACCGGGGACCGGGCCCGCTTCGACGCCCAGGGACTGCTGCACTACGCCGGCCGCGACGACGGCCAGGTCAAGCTCGGCGGGCACCGGCTGGAACTGGGGCAGGTCGAGGCCGCGCTGCTGCAGTACCCCGGCGTGGCCAACGCGATCGCGGTGGTGCAGGACGGCCGGCTGGTGGCGGCCCTGCAGTGCCGGGGCGAGGACCCCGACCCCGCGGACCTCGCCGACCACCTGGCCCGCCTGCTGCCCGCCCATGTACGCGTCACCCGCTTCCGCCGCCTGACCGACGTGCCGCGCACCCCCAGCGGCAAGGCGGACCGCCGGGCGGCGCTCACCGCCCCGGGCCGCGACCTGCGGCCACCGGCCGGCGCGACCGCCTCCCTCACCCCGCTGGAACGGCGGCTGACCGGCCTGTTCGAACAGGTCACCGGCCGGACGACCGCCGTGGATCAGCGGTTCTTCGACGCGGGCGCCACCAGCTTGGACCTGATGCGCTTCCAGCTGCGGTGCGCGGGGGAGGGGGACCTCCCGTTCGGCGTGCCCGACCTGTTCGAGCACGTCACCCTGCGCGCCCTGGCGCGATTCCTCGACAGCCGGGACCGGCCCGGGCAGCCGGCGCCGCGAACGCCGGAGGGACAGATACCGGAGCGGCGCACCGACGATCCCGTGGCCGTCGTCGGCATGGCCGTCCGGTTGCCCGGCGCCCCCGACCTCGCCGCCTTCTGGGACCTGGTCACCTCCGGCCGGCGCGGCATCGAGCACTTCCCCGCGGCCGCCGGCCGCGTCGGCGCCCGCAGCCAGCTGCGGGGCCTCCTCGCCTTCGACCCCGGCCGTTTCACGATCAGCCCGCAGGAGGCGCGGCTGATGGACCCCCAGCAACGGCACCTGTTGATGAACTGCGTCGAGGCCCTCGCGCACGCCGGGCTCGGCGACCCGGGGGCACAGCGGATCGGGCTCGTGGCCTCCTGCGGGGAGAACACCTACTTCCAGCGCATGCTGCGTGAGGGCGACCCCGACGCGCTGCCCGACGGCTTCCGGCTGGCCCTGCACCACGAGAAGGACTTCCTCGCCACCAAGGCCGCCTACCACCTCGGCCTCACCGGTCCCGCGCTGACGGTCCAGTCCGCCTGCTCCAGCTCGCTCGTGGGGGTACACGTCGCGGCGGGCATGCTGCGGGAGGGCGACGCCGACGTGATGCTCGTCGGCGGTGTCCTCGTCGACACCGAACTGACCGACGGCTACACCTACCGGCCGCAGCACATCTTCTCGCCCGACGGGCACTGCCGACCCTTCGACGCCGAGGCACGGGGAACCGTCGGAGGCAGCGGCGCCGCCGTGGTCGTCCTCAAGCGGCTCTCCGCCGCCCGCCGCGACGGCGACACCGTCTACGCGGTCGTCACGGGCTCGGGCGTCAACAACGACGGCGGCGACAAACTCGGCTACAGCGCCCCCTCCCGGGCCGGGCAGCGGGAGGCGATCCGGACGGCGCTGGCCCGCAGCGGACGCGAGGGCACCGACGTGGGATACGTCGAGGCGCACGGCACCGCCACCCGGCTCGGGGACCCGGTGGAGGCCGCCGCGCTCCGGGAGGCCTACGGCCTGGCGGACGACGCGCGCGTGGCACTCTCCTCCGTGAAGAGCCAGATCGGCCATCTGGGCGCCGCCGCGGGCGTCGTCGGCCTCGTCCGCGCCGTGCTCGCCGTGCATCACGGCGTCCTGCCGCCCACGGTCGGCTTCGGTCGGCTCAACCCCGAGATCGCCGACGGGCCGTTCCGTGTCCCCGCGGCGGCCGAGACCTGGCCGCGCGACACGCCGAGAGTGGCCGCGGTGAGCAGCTTCGGCATCGGCGGGACCAACGCCCACCTGCTTCTGGAACACCCGCGGCCCGCGGCCGCCACCGGCCCCGCCCCGGACGAGGCGGTGCCTTGTCTGGTGCTGTCCGGCAGCTCCGTGGACGCGGTCCGCCAGGACGCACGGCGCATCGCCGCCCACCTGAGGGCACATCCGCGGGACTACCCGCGTGTGCTGCGCCACCTCCAGGCGGGCCGGCCGGCGCTGAGCCGGCGCGCGGCGGCGGTCTGCCCGGACGCGGCCTCCGCCGTCACCTGGCTCGACTCCGCGTTCGCCGTCACCACGCCGGACCCGCGCGACCGGCTCCCGGCCCGGGAACACGACCCGTACGCCCTCGCCCGGGCCTGGACGGACGGGCATCTCCTCGACCTGTCCGGCATCTCCGCCCCCGCGCCCTGGAACTTCCCGCCGCCCGCCTTCGACACCGCGGACTACGACTTCCCGCGCGCGTCCGGCACGGGGCAGCCGGCCGACGGCATCCCGCGGCGGCTGCCCGCCGAACAGTGGCTGCACCAGCCGGTGTGGACACGGCTGCGCCGCGCCCGCACCGGCGCCCCCCGCTCCCCGCGTACCGCCGTGGTGGTCACCGGGGCCGGGGCCGACGCCGCTTCGTGGCGGTTCCTGGAGCGGCACTACGCACGCGTGGTGACCGTACGCGCCGGTCAGGACCTCACCCGCCTCGCCGAGGACCACTACGCGGCCGACCCGGCCGACCCCCTCCAACTGGCCGCCCTGCTGGAACGCCTCGCCCCGCGGACCGGCGCCGGCACCGACTGGCTGCACGCACTGCCCCTGGCCCTGGGCACGGGCCTCGACGAGCACACCGTGGAGAGGGCGCAGTGGGCCTGCCTCGACACCGTCGCGGTGCTCGCCCGCGCCCTCGCCGACCTCCCGGAGGCGCACCGGCCGCGCGTCTGGCTGCTGTCCCACGGGGCACAGCCGGCCGGCGGCACCGTCGACACCCCCGCGGCCGGACTGCTCGCCGCGGCCCTCGAAGTCCCGCGGCAGGAACTGGGGGTTGCGACGCTCTGGGCCGACCTGCCCGCACCGGACCCGGCGCGGTGGGCGGCCCACCTGCCCGACCTGCTGCTCGACGACACGCTCCCCGCGTCCGCGACCACCCTGCGCGACGGCTTCTGGTGGCACCGCACCGTCCAGCCCGTCACCGTCCCCGGCACCCTGTCGGCCGCGCCGCGCCCCGGGACCGACGGCACCCACCTGGTGCTCGGCGGCACCGGCGGGATAGGCGGCACCCTGGCCGCGCAGCTGCTGGAGCACCCCGGCAACCGGGTCGTCCTGGTGTCCCGCGGGAGCGTCCTCCCGGCCGCGCTGCACCCCCACCGAGACCGCGTCACGCATGTCGCGGCCGACCTTGCCGCGGACGACCTGCCCGCCCTCGCGGACCGGCTCGCCCCCTACCTGGGGAAACTCGCCGGGATCGTGCACGCCGTCGGCACCGCCGACGGCCGGCTCCTTGCCCGCCGCGACGCCGCGATCGCCCGCCGCACCACCGCGGCCAAACTGCGCGGAGCCCTGCTCGTCGAACTGCTCGTCGCCGCACACCACCCCGGCTACGCCGCCTACTGCTCGTCGATGGCGGCCCGGTACGGGGGAGTGGGACAGTTCGACTACGCCGCCGCCAACGCCTGCCTGGACGCCTGCGCCCACTACTCGCCCCCCGGTGACCGGGGCGCCACCGTACGCCTGAGCATCGGCTGGGACGCCTGGCGGGAGGTGGGCATGGCGCAGCGCGCCCCGGTCGCCGGCACCCGCCACCAGGACCACCTCGCGGTGGCGCTGACCCCCGACGACGGCGCGACGGTGTTCGAGCGGGCCCTGCACCTGCAACTGCCCCACCTGCTGGTCAGCACCACCCCCCTGGAGCGGGCACACCACTTCTACGAACCGGCCGTCACGCCGGGAGCGGCCCCTGCGGCCCCCGCGGCGGCCGCGCACGGCGACGCCGCGGCCGAACTCACCCGGTTCCTGACCGACCTGCTCGGCGTGGACGCCCTCGACCCGCAGGACGCGCTGTACGACCTGGGAGCCGACTCGCTCACGCTGCTCGAACTGCTCGACGAGGTCAAACGCCGCTACGGCACCGACGTCGAACTGTCCCGGCTCGGCCCCCGGGTGAGCCTCGCCGAGATCCTCCGCCACCTGGGTGCCGGAACACCGGCGTCCGCCGCGGTGGACGTCGAGGTCTGGCAGCGCGGAACCGGCCGGGACGTGCTGTGCCTGCTCCATCCGATCGGCGGTGACATCCAGGCCTACCGCCCGCTCGTCGCCGCCCTCCCCGAGGAGCTGACGGTCTGCCTGATCGCCGACCCCAGGCTGCGCGACCCCGGCCTGCCCGCCCGTTCCATCGCCGACCGCTCCGCCCACTACCTGGAGGCCGTGCGCGCCGCGTTCCCGGAACCGGACCGCGGGCTGCGGCTGGCCGGCTGGTCGTTCGGGGCCTGGACCGCCCTGTCGATGGCGGCGCTCGCCGAGGCGGCCGGCCGGCCCGTCGACTCCGTTTTCCTGCTCGACCCGCCACCGCCCGGCGCGGGTGACCGGCTCGCCGCCTACGACGAACGGCAGATCGACGCCGTGTTCGCGCGCGAGCTGACCGGTAACGGCGCCGGCACGCTGACCCGTCCCGGCCGCGCCTACGCCGAACGCCTCGCCGACTGCTGCCGCGCCAACCTCGCGGTCATGGCCGGACACCGGCCGCCCCGCCTCGAGACGACGCCCGCCACCGTGTGGCTCGCCGAACGCCCCGTCGAGGACGGCGTCATCGCCCCGGAGCCGACCGCTCCGGGCGCGTGGACCGCCCACCTGCCCGAACCGTTCGCCCTCCACCACGTCGACGCCACGCACTACGGACTCGTCGCCGAGCCCCATGTGCAAGCCGTCGCCGCCGCCCTCGCGGCCGCCCCGGCCGACGCCGCCCCGCTCCGGCCCGCCCGACACCCCTGAGGAGGACACCGTGCAGCACCCGTACACCCGCCTGCCCGCGCGGTCCTTCTGGCGCACCGCCGTCGCCGAACCCGACCCGATGGACATCACCGACCTGTGGACGCCGAAGTTCGCCATCGGCCAGGACGACCCCGTCGTCACCGCCGGCTCCTGCTTCGCCGGGCACATCGGACGCGCCCTGCTGGAGCAGGGCATGCACTGGTACGACGCCGAGCCGCCGCCGCCGGGCCTGACCCGTGCGGAGCAGTCGGCCCGCGGCTACCGCCGTTTCTCCTTCCGCACGGGCAACATCTACTCCGCCGCGGCGCTGCGCCAGTGGGTGGCCTGGGCGCTCGGCGCGGAAAGACCTCCCGAAGAGGTCTGGGAGCACAACGGAACCTTCCACGACCCCTACCGGCCCGCCGTCGAACCGGACGGCTTCGCCTCCCCGGACGAACTGCTGCGCTCGCGCGAGGTCACCCTCGCCGCCGTCCGCACCGCCCTGACCCGGGCCGACATCCTCGTCTTCACCCTCGGGCTGACCGAGGCCTGGCACGACGAGGCGACGGACACGGTGCTGCCGATGTGCCCCGGCACCGTGCGCGGCACCTTCGACCCCGCCCGGCACGTCCTGCACCAGCACACGGTGGCGCGCGTGCACCGGGACCTGACGCGGACGCTGGCCCTGGCCCACCGGGTCAACCCCCGCCTGCGCACCGTCCTGACCGTCTCCCCGGTGCCGCTGACGGCCACCGCGACCGGCCGCCACGCCCTGGTGGCCACCACCCACTCCAAGTCCGTACTGCGCGCCGCGGCCGGCCAGCTCTCCGACGAGGACGACCGCGTCGACTACTTCCCCTCGTACGAGATCGTCACCGGCTTCCCCTACCGGGCGGCCTTCTACGAACCCAACCTGCGCGGTGTCACCCCCCACGGGGTGAGCTTCGTGATGCGTCACTTCTTCACGGCCCTGCGGGGCCGGCCCGAACCCGCGCACCCGGCCACCCCTGTCACCGGCGGAGAGGACCACTGGTGTGACGACGCCGTCCTCGACTACTACAACCCGCGCCCGGTTCCTCCTGCTGGGTGACTCCCACGCGGACTGCATCGGGCGCGCGGCCCGGGCCGCCGACCTGCCGTTCGCGGGCGGCCCCGTGGGATCCGGGCGCGACTTCCTCGGCCCGTTCTGCAACATCGACGGCACCGGGATCGCCTTCCGCGCGGACAGCGCCCAGCAGCTGTACCGGGAGTTCCTCGACACGCTCGGCGCGCGCACGCTCGCCGAGCTGACGGTGCCCCTGGTGTGCACGTTCGGACTGAGCGCCCACACCGTGGCCACCCGGCAGAACTGGGACGTCCACCGCGACCGGCACGGCGACGTCCCGGACCGGTTCCTGCACAGCCGGCTCTTCGCCGGTCTGGTCACGGCGACCGTCCGGGGCGCGCTGGCCTTCTACGAGCACACCGCCGCGCTGGGGTTGCGGGTGCTCGCCCCGCTACCGCCCCAGCGCGTCCCCGAGATGTCCGACCCCCGCGTCTTCTTCGCCGCGCAGGACGTCATCGCCGCCGAACTCGCGGCGCGCGGCGTCGAAACCGTGGACCTGCGCCCCCGCGTCACCGACGACCACGGCCGCCAACGCCCCGTCTTCTGCCGACAGGACGACACGATCCACGGCAACGACGCCTTCGGCCGCCTCGTCGTCGCCGAACTCCTCGACCGGGGCCTGTGACCACCGGCCCGTCCCCCACCCCCACCCGACCCACCCACAGCCACGGAGGCTCCTCATGGAGGACTACGCACTGAAGGCCGTCGAACGGCTCTCCACCCGCCCCGCCGAGCCCTACGACACCCTCTCCGTCACCCCGATCACCCCGCTGCTGGGCGCCGAGGTCACCGGCCTCGACCTGTCCCGGGAACTGACACCCCGGCAGGAGAAGGAGCTCAAGCACGCCTTCCACACCCACCACGTCCTGGTCTTCCGCGACCAGGACATCACCCCGGAGGAACACAAGCGGTTCGCAGGCCTCTTCGGCGAACTGCACCCCGTCGCCCTCGCACCCGAGGGATCCGACCCCCACATCCTGGAGATCAAGGCGACCAAGGAGTCGAAGGCCGTCGCCGGCGACGGCTGGCACGCCGACGGCACCGCCGACGCCGAACCGTCCCTCGGCTCGGCGCTGTACATCACCACCGTGCCCGCGGGCGGCAGCGGCGGCGACACCCTGTTCGCCAACATGCACCTCGCCTACGAGCTGCTCTCGCCCGCCATGCGCGGCTTCCTCGAGGGCCTGACCGCCCTCCACGACGGGGCCCTGCCCTGGACCGCCGCCGGGCAGACCCCGCCGCCCGAGTACGACGTGCCGCGCACCGAGCACCCCGTCGTCGTACGGCACCCGGAGAACGGCCGCAGACTGCTGTTCGTCAACGCGCCCTACACCTCGCACATCACCCAGCTCTCCCGCGCCGAGAGCGACGCCCTGCTCGGGCTGCTGTACGCCCACACGGCCGGCACTCCACTGCTGCACTGCCGGGTGCGCTGGCAGGAGCGGACCCTGGTGTTGTGGGACAACCGCAGCGTCCAGCATCACGCCGTGTGGGACTACTTCCCGCACACCCGCGAGGGCCGCCGCGTGGCGATCGACGGCACCCGTCTCCAGGCCTGAACGGGCACCCGGCCGAAGAGGAGACGCCCCATGACCCCGACCACGGGAACCCCGGCCGCAGGTCCTGAGGCGTTCCTTGCCGCGCTGCGCGCCCCGGCCGCCGGTGCTCCCGACGAGGACGGGGCCGCGGTTCCGTCCTGGTTGTGGCAGGTGGCCACCGTCCTGCACGAGCGCCTGCCCCCGGCCGCCGGCGACGAGTGGGCGCGCCGGCTGCGCGCTCTCCTCGCCGCGGCACCCGGGCCCGGCCTGGGCGCCGTGCATCTCTGGCATGCCGACACGGTGCTCCCGCTCCTCGGCGCGGCACGCGCCGGGGACGACGACGTGCTCGCCGCCCTGCGCGACCTGCACCGGGCGGCGGCGAGCGACGAAACCGCCGGCGGCGGAGAGTGGAGAGCGGCACTGCACCCGGTCCTGCTGCTCCTGCACGACGCTGCCTATGACCGGACAAGCGCCTATGCCGAGGCCCACACGGGTGCCCGCGACTACGCGCTGGCGAACGGCTTCCCCCCGGCCGAGGCCGAGGAGTACGGCCACACTTACGCGCGGCTGAGCAGCGACACCAACGCGCGGGCCTGCGCCGAGGCCCATGCGGCAGTGCTCGCGGACGCCGTGGCACAGGCGTTCGCCGCGGACAGCCCCGAGGCGTACGCGGACACGTTTCCCGGCGCCCAGGTGCGGGCCGCCCTCCGGGCGACGGCGGTGGCGCAAGGAGAGGCGTCCGCGTCCGCGCACCTGGCGGAGGGACTGCTCCGGGCCCTGCGGGGCGCGCGACCGCGACACCCGACGGAACCCGGTCCCGCGGGCCACGGTCCCCGCACGCAGAGGGCGTGAGCGCCGGGCCGTCGACCGCGGCGTACAGGCCGCCGGCTCAGCCCGCCCACCGGATGTCACGGACCTCGATCGCCCCGGCGTGCGGTATGAACCGGATCCGGCAACGCCGCCCGAACGCTTCCCTTCTGATGAGGGGCGGCGCATACCTGTCACGGCTGGACTCGCCGTTGCCTCGATGCCGCAGGACGTGCGGGAGGCGTAGGGGATCACCAGTCGACGTTGGGAGTGACGGGTACCGTCCAGAGCTCGTCGTTGGTGTGCTGGGGGCTCTCCAGGCTCAGTGCGTTCCAGGTACCGCCGTCACCGAGAGGGGTGCCGGTCTGCCTCAGGACGGTGGAGATGTCGTCCCGGGGGTGGATGGAGACCGTCCCGCGCGGCGCCGGGTATGGCTTCGACCACAGCTGGAACTGCTGGTTCGTGGCGTTCGGGCTGCACGGCGCCAGGGTGACGACCCATGGACCGTATCGGTCCCAGTCGCCACCGGCTGCCGGCTTCGGGCTGCGGGTCCAGCACGTTCCCTTGGTGGTGCTCTGGATGCTGTAGTACCTGCCGTGCTCGCGCGGAGTGAAGGTCCAGCTTCTGTCGGACGAGCCCGACCAGTTCGCATCGGTGAACGCAGCAAGCACCTGACCGTAGTTGCCGTAGGTTCCGATGTGCCGGCCGGTGCCGGCGTTGCGGACTTCTCCGGTGCCGCCCGACACCTCAGCCGCTGCGGATGCCGCAGTGCCCAGCACGCCACCCAGCGCGGCACACACCGCAGCCGCAGCGACAGCCGTACGGTGCCACCGCCGGCGGCCCGGGCAGACGGCAGCCGTAGTGGCGGCCACGGTCATGGACCGGCGTACACGCATCATGTGCTCCTTCGCAAAGGACGAATGGGACGCCCGCAACCTGTCCCGCTCATCCCTCGTGACACGCCTCAAAGCGCCAACCATCCGATCGAGCGATCGCTTTCCCGCCACTCATGCGAGCCAGTTGGTTGAGGTCGCGTCGGTCGCGCCGCCGGGCGCTTGCACGCGAGGCGACGAACGGCGGCGAGAAAGGGGCCACCCACAAGTGGAAGGCCGCGCTGCGGCTGGACCGGGCACCACGACGGGGGGATCTTTGCTCCCGTTCGGTGGTCGTGCTGCCGTGAGGGCTACCGGCGGTGGCGGGGCCGGCGAGGCGTGAGGGGGCGTAGAGCCGGCGACCGCCTCGGCTCGACGATGTCTCAATTCACCGATGGCTACCATTAGTAGTATTGCCGCTACTCAAAGTCACCGGAATGCTGGTTGTGACTTCGCGGGTCGCAGGTGTCGTTGGCTCTCCCACTTTCCCGGAACGTACGCGTGCCGTGTTGCCCCCTCGCGTACGCGCCGCATCAGTGCTGCCGTCGGCCCCGCCGCCCCCTCCACCACCGGAAAGCAGGATGACGCTGACCATGCAGACTCCAGTACGCCTCGCGGCAAGCATCGCGCTCACCGCCGCCACCACGCTGACGGCAGCCGCCCCCGCCTCCGCCGACGCCTCGATCATCCGAGGCCAGGGCCGCGACGCATGCACCCGCAACTACGTCTGCCTCTACGACAACTGGGACTACAACGCCCCCACAAACGCCCGCATCCTGCGAACCACCGAAGACATCACCCACCTGAACGACTACAACTTCAACGATGTCACCAGCTCCGCCGTCAACAACAGCCGCTTCCTCGTCCGGATCTACCCCGAATACGACTTCAAGGGAGTGCCCGTGACACTCCTGCCCGGCGAGTCCATCAGCTTCAACCGGGGCAACGGCTTCAACGACGTGGCCTCCTCCGTCCAGTTCCTCCCCTACACCATCGGATAGCCGGCAGCCGCACCGATCGAGCGGGCCCGGCAAACACTGTGACTCCACGGCACCCGACCACGCGCCCATCACAGCGAAGTGGCGCAGCAGCAGCCCCAGCAGCCCGGCGCCCAGGCCGCGCCGGGCCGTCGGAAGCCGCCGGCATCCAGGCCGCCGCACCGCCGGAGCCGCAGGACGACCACGACCAGGAGCCGGACAAGCCCCGCCACGGCCTGTTCCGCCGCCGCAGCCGACCAGGTACGGCGACGCCGCCCCTCCCACCGGACACGGGGGAGGGGCGGCGTCACGTACGGCGCGGGTCAGGCAGGGCGGCCTGCTCCGCCAGAGCGGCGACCTTTCTCCAGCGCGCGCAGCTGCTCCCGGCCGCCCTCCGGTTACGCGAGGGAAAACGCCCGCCCGGAGCCACTGCGAGCGCCGGGCTCGTGGGTCGTGCGGTCTGCCGGCGCAATGGCCCACCGCGTGGCGAGCAGCTCCTGGACCGCGAACGGCCGTCCCGTCATCGGCTGCCGCGACCTCCACCACCGCAAGTCCCGGCTCCGCCACATGCGCGTCGTCGATCGGCCTCATGCCCAGCACGACGCTCCGACGTCCTCTGCGTGCGGGAACGAGGCAGGTCGTGCCCGACATCCGGTCGGAGGCCGCGCAGGAGAGCCGGGAGTTCTAGGGCCTACTGGGCTTCGAGGAGGTCGTGAACCACGGCTGGATCATGACGCTCGCCCCACCGTCCAGCCCGGCAGCGCAGGTCAGCTTCATGATCAGGGACAAGACCGCGCCTGTCGCCCCCGACGTGAGCGTCGAGGTGGACGACGTGGATGCGGCTTAGAGGTCCTAACGAAGGCGTTGGACGTGTCGGTGGGTGATCAGGCAGGTCGCGACCAGTCCAGCTTCTTCAGCAGCACCAGGTGCAGTTCGTCCCACGCGCCGGCCTCGTTCCACGCGGCCAGGCGCCGCCGGCAGGTCATGCCGGGGCCGGCTATGCGCGGCGTTACCGTCCTGCGTGTGTGACGCGAGCGGGTACGGGACTGGGGTGCTGTGGATGTCGTGGTGGTCGGGCCTTCCGACATGCGGGCAGGTGCCGTAGTCGCTGAGGCCGTCGAGCGACCGGTCTCCGCCGCCCCGCACATACCCGCTCCGGCCGACACGACTTACGGTCGCGAGTGATCACGTCGGGGATTTCCCGGCGGGCCACGGCACGGTGACAGCGGTGACGACATGTCGAGCGTCACCCCCAGCGTGCCAGCGTCCGGTGAACCTGCTGATCCGGTCTCCGGCGACGACCGGTCCGGGCACGGTCAGGTCGGCCGTGAAGGTATGACGTTCCGGATCGGGCGTGATGATGCATTCCGTGAAGTCCAGCCAGCGGCCGGTCAATGGAAACCACGCTTTGTAAACGCTCTCTTTCGCGCTGAACAGCAGCCGGTCCCAGTGGATGCGAGGGTGGGTGACGGCCAGCCGGGTCAGGACCGTCCGCTCCTCGGGCAGCGCGGTCAGCTTTTCCACGCCGTCGGGCAGAGCGGCGTGCGGCTCGGCGTCGATCCCGATCGAGGCGAACGTGGCGCGATGAGCTACCGCCGCCGCTCGGTAGCCGTCACAGTGCGTCATGCTGCCGATCACTCCGTCCGGCCACTGCGGCGCACCCCTGGGGCCCGGCAGGATCGGTCCGGGGGTCACTCCAATCCGTCTCAGCGCGGTGCGTGCGCACAGACGGACGGCGGCGAACTCGCGGCGGCGCTTGTCGACTGCGCGGGCCACGACGGCCGCCTCCTGCGGGTGCAGATCGATGTGCAGTGGGTCGGTGAACAGCTCGGAAACGGCGACACCGGATGGAAGGAGGGTGTTCAGCAAGCCGGTGCCAGCGGCTCCGACGATCACGAGTGACCACCCGCTCGCCTGGCGTGGCGAATATGGCAAACCTTGTCCACTGCGTCCTCCAAATTCGACTCACGAGGCGGGCGGTGGGGCCCCGGCATTCTTCGGTGTGTGCTGCGCGAGTGATCGTCCAGCCCGTTCCCTGAGCGGCCATTGGTCACGCTCGGTAAGGCGGAAAGTGGCCGCAAGGCGCTGTAGACGGGAGTGATCCACTGGGCTACGTTCTGCATACAACGGATGACACGGGGGAGTTTTCTGATGCAGATGAGTGCGAGTTCTGGCCCGTTATATCACCGAATATGGGGGCCGGATAGGCGGCAGTGCGAGTACGCGCAGCCCCCTGGTCACCACCCCTCCGGTTTTGCCCCGTGACCACCCGGCACGTCGTTCTGGGCCTGCCCACGCTCGCCACCGGTGGCCTCTCCGAGAACTGGCTGTTACGTGAGTCCGGCGACCTGCACTGGTCGTTGATCGGTGAGTACTTCGGCACCTCGGTCAACAAACTCGCCGACGCCGACGGCACCCGGTTGCTTCCGGCCTTCGTCCGGGTCCGGCACACCGCGAGCGCCTCGCTCGCCTCTTTCGCCGAGCTCGACGAAGGCGAGATGAGCGGTGAACTGACCAGACTGGACGACCGGCGGTTCCTGTCCGACATCCGGTTCGCCACCGGTACGGCGCACGTCGATGTCCGGCTGCTCACCGTCTTCGTCCGCCGCTCGGACCGCAACTGGCTGGTTCCCGGGGTCCCACAGCTTCCCGGCCGCCTGCCGGCCCGTGAACCGGACGCCGACCAACTGGCCTTCCTGCACGACTTCCAGGCGCGGAGCGGGCGCCACCTGGACGGCCCCGGACTGCACACGGAGCGTTACGAAATCAACCCGGTCGTCGACGTCAACGCCCTCGGCCTGCTCTACTTCGCCTCTTACCCGCACATCAACGACCACGGCGAGCGCCGGTACCTGCACTCGCTGGCGCCAGGCGGCGAGTGGGCCACCGCGGCCACCACCGTCAGCCGCGACATCGTGTATCTGGCGAACTGCGGCGCCGAGGACACCGTGCGATACCGGCTCGACGACCTGCGCCTGGAGGACGGTCACCGGGCGGTGCTGACCTCGACGCTGCTGCGCGAGGACGACAACAGGCCGCTGGCCCGGATCGAGACGGTCAAGGCACTGCGCGGGCCCGGCGTGTTCGGCGGACTCTGGGGCGACACCGTCACCACCCGCGCCCCGGCGGCCCCGCCGGACCCGGCGCCCGCGCCGGCCGACCTGGACGCGGTCCTGCTGCAGCTGCTGGAACGGGCGCTGAGCCGGCCCGCCGGCTCTCTGACCGCCGACGACGACCTGCGGCGGTACGGCCTGGACAGCGTCGCGCTGGCCGAGGTCGTGGCGCTGGCCCACGACGAGCACGGCCTGCAGATCGATCCCAGCGCCATGTTCCAGGCCTTCACCGCCGCCGCCATGGCACGGGTGATACGCGGCGAGGACCGCGAACCCGAACCGGTCGCGGTCACGGCGGCACCGAAGCCGGACGCCTCGGCGCCGATCGCGGTGATCGGCATGGCCGGACGTTTCCCCGGGGCGGACAGCGTGGGTGAGCTGTGGGACCTGCTCGGCCGCGACGAGGACGCGATCGGCGACATCCCGATCGACCGCTGGGACACCGCCGCGCACCCGGATCTGGTGGGACGGGCGGCGCTGCTCGACGACATCCGCCGCTTCGACCACGAATTCTTCGCCGTCAGCCCCCGCGAGGCTGGGCTGATGGACCCCCAGCAGCGACTCATGCTGGAGGTGGCGTGGGCGACGGCCGAGGATGCCGGACAGGATCCCACCACGCTGGCGGGCAGTCGGACCGGCGTCTACACCGGGGTGTGCCACTCCGACTACGCCGCCGTTCTGGCCGAGCACGCCGGTCGCGACGAACCGCACTTGAGCGTCGCGGTCTCCCCGTCGCTGGTGGCCAACAGGGTCTCGTACGCCCTGGGCCTGCGCGGTCCGAGCGTCACCGTGGACACCCTCTGCTCGTCGTCGCTGGTCGCGGTCGCCCAGGCCATCGCGGCGCTGCGGGCCGGCGAATGCGACCAGGCCATCGCGGGCGGCGTGAACGTGCTGTGCGACCCGGGACGGCACGCGGCGTACCAGCGGGCCGGTGTGCTGAGCCCACGCGGACGCTGCCACACGTTCGACGACGGCGCCGACGGCTACGTCCGCGGCGAGGGGGCGTGCGCGTTGCTGCTCAAACCCCTCGACCGGGCGCTCGCCGACGGCGACCGGGTGCACGCGGTGATCCGCGAGGTGGCGGTCAACCACGGCGGGCAGGCGCAGTCGTTCACCGCGCCCAACCCGGAAGCCCAGGCCGACCTGCTGGTCAGCGCGTACACCACGGCGGGCGTCGACCCCACCACCGTCGGCTACATCGAGGCGCACGGCACCGGTACCCGGCTGGGCGACCCGATCGAGGTGTCGGCCATGGTGGCGGCGTTCCGCCGGCTGTACGACCGGAGCCGGCACCCGATGCCGGACACGCCGCACTGCGGCATCGGATCCCTCAAGACCAACATCGGTCATCTGGAGGCCGCCGCCGGTGTCGCCGGAATGATCAAAGTCATTCTCGCGATGCGTCACCGGACCCTGCCGGCCACCCGCAACGTGCGCCGGACGAACCGCATGATCAACCTGTCCGGGTCGCCGCTGCGGCTCCAGCTGGAACAGGCCGCATGGGAGCCGCCGCCCGGAGGCGGCCCCCGCCGGGCCGGGGTCAGCTCGTTCGGCATGGGCGGCACGAACGCGCACGTGGTCCTGGAGGAGGCACCGCCCGCCGCCGAGGCGCTGCCGGCCGGCCGGGTGGCGGTGCCCGTGTCGGCCCGCACCCCGCAGGCCCTGCGGGACGCGCTTGTCGCGCTGCTGAACGTGGTGCGGTCACCGCAAGCGCCCCCGCTCGCCTCGATCGCCCGGACGATGAGCACCGGCCGGGCCACGCTGGCCTGCCGCGTCACCGTCACGGCGGCCGACCTCGGCGAGCTCGCGGAGGCGCTGGCCGCCGCCGTCGAGGCCGAGCCGCTCACCGGCGACGCCGGGATCGAGGGCCCGGTGCCGGCCGCCCCCATCGTGTCGCTGCCGACCTACCCGTTCCGCCGGGACCAGCACTGGGCGGCGCCCACCGCCGCCCCTCAGTTCCTCACTGCGGACTGGCAGGACGCGCCGCCACCCGCGCCGGCTCAGCGCGGCCGCTTCCTGGTCCTCACGACGGACCCGAGCCTGGCGCCGACGCTGTTCGGCGACGACGCCGTTGCGCATCGACCCGGTGATCCGCTGCCCGCCGTGCAGGGCCTGACCGGCGTCGCCGATCTGGTCGACTGGAAAGAACCGGGCGCGCTGGTCACCGAGCGGATCGAGGCACTGCGCGAGGTGCTCAGCCGGTATCCGCGTACCGGCCTGCGCTGTCTGCACATCAGCGGCGCTCGCCGCTCGGCGCTGGCCGGCTTCTACCGTGCCGTCTCCGGAGAACTGCCCACGGTGATCTCCCGCACCGTCCGGGTCGACGGTGACTTGGCCGACCTGGCCGCCGCGGTCGCGGCCGAGAGTACGGCCGACGACCAGGAGACCGAGATCCGGTACGCCGGCTCCCGGCGGCGGCGCCGCGTGGCCGGGTTCGCCCGGCCCGGCGAGTTCGACCCGCTGACCGGTCTGGACCGGGGCGCCGTTCTGATCACCGGGGGCACCGGCGCGATCGGGCTGCGCCTCGCCGAGCACCTGGCCGACCGGGGCGCGCGGCACCTCGTCCTGATCGGCCGCTCCGCGCTGCCCGCCCGCAACCGTTGGGCATCCCTGGTCGCCGAGCCGTCGACCGACCCGCTGCTGCGCACGCGCCTCACCGCCCTGCTGGCCCTCGCCGAACGGGACGTGAAGCTTTCCGTCCACACCCATGCGCTGAACGACGTGGCTACGCTGCGCCGGCTGATCAACCGGCATCGAGACCGCGCCGACGGGATCGCGGCGGTCTTCCACTGCGCGGGGGTCATGCGCCGACCCCGGTCGTTCCTGGCCAAGACGGCTGACGAGATCGATGACGTGCTACGCCCCAAACTTGCCGTCGAGACACTATGGGCGGCGTTCGGCAGCCGGTTGCCGCGGCTCATGGTGCTGTTCTCCTCGATCGCGGCCGGGCCGCCCCGGCTGGCCGGGGGCTGTCTGGACTACGCCGCGGCCAACAACGTCCTCGACGACTTCGCCGAGGCGCACGCGGAAGAGCCCGGGTGCGTGGTCCGGTCGCTGCGGTGGCCGCTCTGGCGGGACGTCGGGATGGGCGCGCGGCGCACCAGCGCCGGGAACGAGCTGGGCATCCCCGACCTTGCGGAGGCCGACGCGCTGCGTCTGCTCGACCTGGCGCTGCGGGTGCCTGGTGAACCGATTCTGCTGCCCTGCCTGACCGGCCGGACGGCAGTACCGGCCGACGAGCTGTTCCGGGCGCCACGGCGTGCCCCCGAGACGGCCCCGGCGCCGGTCGCCGACCCGGCGGAGGAGCGGGAGCCGGTCGGCATCGAGCCGGTCGCCGACCCGGCGGATGAGCCGGAGCCGGCCGGCATCGACTGGCTGGCCGACGTGGTGGCCCGGACCACTCGCACCGAACGGTCCCTGCTGCGGCCCGACACCCACCTCGTCGACCTCGGCGTGGACTCGCTGCTGATGGCCGAGCTGGTCCGTGATCTGGAGGCGGCGCTCGGCGACGTCGTGGATCCCAGCCTGCTCCAGGAGCATCCGACACTGGCCCGGCTCGCCGCCGCGCTCACCGCCGCAGGGGTGCCCGCCCCGGCCACCGGCCCGGTGGCGTCCGCCGCGTCGACGCGCACACCCGCCCCTGACGGCGCGCCGATGCGGATCGCGGTCATCGGGATGGGCTGCCGGCTGCCCGGCGCCGCCGACCCGGGACAGCTGTGGCAGGCACTGCTCGCCGGACGGGACATGGTCGGCGACGTGCCGGCGGACCGGTGGGACACCACGGCGCTCTACCGACCGGACGGCGGCCCCGGGTTCAGCCAGAGCCGGTGGGGCGGCTTCCTCGACGACGCCGCCCTGTTCGACCCGGACTACTTCGGCTTCGACGACGAGACGGCACGGCAGCTCGACCCCCTGGTGCGCAAGACGCTGGAGGTCGCCGTCGAGTGCGTCCGCGACGCCGGGTACACCGACGAGGAGTTGCGCGGCCGCCGGGTCGGCGTCTTCGTTGGCGGCCGGACCGGCAACCACCGCGAACACCTGCGGCCGCTGACCCGCGAGTCCATCGTCGGGATCAACCAGAACTACATCGCGGCGCACGTGTCGCACTTCCTCGACCTCGCCGGGCCGAACCTCGTGGTCGACAGCGCGTGCTCGTCGGCGCTGGTCAGCGTGCACCTGGCGACGCAGAGCCTGATGCTGGGCGAGTCCGAGATGGCGCTGGCCGGCGGCGTGGACCTGCTGCTGGACGAGGAGCCGTATCTGATGCTCAGCGCCGGCAAGGCGCTGTCACCCACCGGACGCTGCCGCACCTTCGACGAGTCCGCCGACGGCTTCGTCCCGGGTGAGGGCGCCGGGCTCGTGATGCTGAAGCGTCTCGACGACGCCGAACGCGACGGCGACCGGATCCTCGCGGTCATCGAAGCGTCCGGTGTCAACAACGACGGCCGCACGATGGGCCACACCACCCCGAACGGACACGCCCAGCGGGCGCTGATCACCGATGTGCTCGCCCGCGGCGGCATCGACGCCCGCACCATCGGCTACGTCGAGGCGCACGGCACCGGCACGATGATCGGCGACCCGATCGAGTTGCAGGCGCTGACCGCCGTCTACCGGCAGCACACCGGCGACCGGCAGTACTGCGGGATCGGCAGTGTCAAGAGCTCGATGGGACACCTGCTCAGCGCGGCCGGGATCGCCGGATTCATCAAGGCCGTGCAGACGCTCCGGCACGGGCTGATCGTCCCGACCCTGCACTGCGAGCGGCCCAATCCGCGGTTCGCGTTCGCCGAGTCACCGTTCTTCCCCGCGCGTACGACGACCGAGCTGCCCGCCGGCAGCCGGGTCGCGGTCAGCGCCTTCGGATTCGGCGGAACCAACGCCCACGTCGTACTCGGCCCCGGCGTGCCCGAGGGGACCGGCCGGACTCCGCTCCCGGCACCGGAGTACCGGCGTCGCCGGTACTGGCCTCGCCGCGCCGAGATCCCCACGAGACCCGCCCGCCCCGCCGCGACACCGGTCCGGTCGGCGCGCCTCGATCTCACCGTCACGCCGGTCGCGGCCGCCACGCTCGACCGTTCCCACCGCTGAGCTGCGAAACCACCGGGAGAGAACACGTGAGCCGTCTGGCTGTTCGCTGCCTTCTCCGGCTGACCGGGGACAACCCGATCGTCGACGATCACCGCGTGCACGGGGTACGCACGCTGCCCGGGGTGACCTTCCTCGACATCGTGTACCGCCTGCTCGCCGAGCGCGGTATCGAGCCGGGCGGCGCCGGGCTCAGCGACGTTCTCTTCGTCGAGCCGCTCACCACCACCGAGGGCTTCGACCGGGAGGTCACGGTCCTGCTGGAGCCGGACGGCGCCATCACACGTGTCACCGCGACCAGCTGGCGCGTTCGCGACGGCGCTCCGGCCGACGACGCGCAGACCACGCATCTGCGGGCCATCCTCCGCGTCGGCCTGCCGGCCCTGACCGGGTCCCCGGCACCGGCGGGAGCCGTACCAGCACGCGACGTCGGCGAGGTCTACACGATCGGCAGGTCGGTCGGGATCGAACACCGTGACTTCATGCGCTGTCTCGGCACGATGCGGGTCGAGGCCGATGCGGTACGGGCACGGCTCGCGCTCGGCGCCGAGGCGCGGGCCACGGCGGACGACTTCATGCTGCACCCGGCCCTACTCGACGGGTCGACCATGCAGGCGTACGCGCTGGCTTTCGCCGGGGCCGGAGCCGATGAACGGCCGCTGATTCCCCTGCACATCGGAGAGTTCCGCGCGGTGCGGCCGCTCGGCGACACCTGCACGGTGGAGATGCGGCTCACCCCGGCGGGCCCGGCCGCCGACATCGTCAAGGCCGACATCGACCTGTACGACGCCTCGGGCGCGCCCGCCGCCCGATTCACCGGCCTGGTCCTCAAGCGGGTCCGTTCCACCGAGGCGATCACCCGGCTCACCGCCTCGGCGACTACGGCACCCGCGCCCGTGGCCACGCCCGCGCCCACGCCGGGTGCCTCGCTGCGCGCCGAGATCGTCGAGCTGGTCCGGCAGGTCGCGGCCGACCCGGACCTGCTGGAGGTGGAGGGCGACCGCGGCTTCTACGACCTCGGTCTGGAGTCGACGGACCTGCTCTCCCTGGTCCGCTCCTTCGAGGAGCGGTGGAACATCACGCTCTACCCGACGCTGCTGTTCGAGTACCCCACCGTCGACGCGGTCACGGACCACCTGGCCGGCCTGATTTTGGACCGGCCGCGCACCGAGGCGCCGCCGCGTGACGACACCGCGGCGACCACCGCCTGCCTGACCGGGGAATGGCAGCCGGCGGCCTGGCCGGAACCGCCGTCGACCGGGTCCCTGCTGGTCATCGGCGACGTCCGGCTGCGGCCGGACCAGATCACCGCCCGGCGCGGCCCGGCTTTCCGGCGGCTGGGGGAGCGGGAGTACGAGTTGCGCCCCGGCGCGCCGGACGACCTGCGAGCCCTGCTGGCCGACCTGCCCGGCGCCCCGGACGCGGTCGTGCACCTCGGCCCGCGGGCCGGCGACGACCTGCCGGAGGCGGTGGAGACCGCCTGCCGGGAGACGCTGGCACTCGCCCAGGTGCTGTTGGCCGCCCCGGTGCCGGTGGTGCACGTCGCCCAGCCGCTGATCGCCGCGGCGGTGGCCGGAATGGCCCGCACCATCCGCCTTGAGCAGCCGCGCCTGGCCGTGACCGTGGTGGAATGCGCAGGCGACCCCGATCCCCGGGCCGTACTGGCCGAACTGTCCGCCCCCGGCGAGACCTGGGTCCGGCACGACGGCGGCCGGTTCGTGCGCCGCTACCGCGACGCGGCGCCCGGCGGAACGCGGCCGCTCCGGCCCGGCGGCGTCTACCTGATCACCGGTGGCGCGGGCGGCCTGGGCCGTGCGCTCGCCGCGTCCCTCACCGCGCAGGGCGCCACGGTGGTACTCGCCGGGCGTACCCCGCCGAGCAAGTCGCCGAACGCCGAGTTCGTACGCGCCGACGTCACCGTGTCTGCGGACGTCCAGGCCCTGGTCGACGGGATCCTCGCCCGGCACGGCCGCCTCGACGGGGTGGTGCACACCGCCGGGGTCCTCAGGGACGGCCTGCTGGCCGGGAAGTCACCGGACGACCTGTCGGCGGTCCTGGCGCCCAAGGTGCGCGGCACGCTGCTGCTGCACGACGCGACCCGGCATCTCGGCCTGGACTTCTTCGTCGCCTTCTCGTCGGTGACCGGGGTCGCGGGCAACATCGGACAGGCGGACTACGCCGCGGCGAACGCCTTCGTCGACGCCTGCGCCCGTGAGTACGGGTTCACCTCGGTCGCCTGGCCGTTGTGGGCGGACGGGGGCATGCGTACCGACGCGGCGACCGAGGCGGTGTTCCGGCGGCAGGGCCAGGTGCCGCTGCCCACCGACGAGGGCCTCGCGATCCTCGACGCGATCCGGGACCACCGGGGCAGCGAGGTCGTCGTACTGCACGGACGACCCGAGCACGCCCGCCGGGCTCTGGAACTGCGCGAGCCGGAGACCGACACCGTGACCACAGTCCCGGAACCAGCCATGGGCGCGGCCCGCCGCTCCTTCGCGACGACCGTCCGGGAACCCCTCGCGGCACCTGCGGGCGATGCGCAGCCGTCCGGCCGGGACATCGCCGTGATCGGCGTGGCGGGCCGCTATCCGATGGCTCCGGACCTGGACCGGTTCTGGGCGAACCTGCTCGACGGACGCGACTGCGTCACCGAGATCCCGGAACGGCGCTGGCGGCTGGCCGGCTTCTTCGAACCGGAGCGGGCCGCCGGGCGCTCGTACAGCAAATGGGGCGGCTTCCTGGACGGGATCGACGAGTTCGACCCCGCGTTCTTCCGGATCACCCCGCGCGAGGCCGAGGGCATGGACCCGCAGGAACGGCTGTTCCTCCAGGCCGCGTGGCACGCGTTGGAGGACGCCGGCATCCCCCGCGCCGCGGTCGCTGGCCGGCCCGTGGGCGTGTTCGCCGGCGTCATGTTCACCCAGTACCAGATGCTCGGCCTCGGCGCCGAGGACCGGCTGCCGGTGCTGCCGACGTCGTTCACCTCGGCGGTCGCGAACCGGGTCTCCTACTTCCTCGACGCGCGCGGTCCCAGCCTCGCGCTGGACACCATGTGCTCGTCGTCGCTGACAGCGCTGCACCTGGCCTGCGAGAGCCTGCGCTCCGGAGAGAGCGAGCTGGCGCTGGCCGGCGGCGTCAACCTGATCGTCCACCCGTACAAATATCTGCACCTGAGCCAGGTCGGGTTCGTCTCGACGGACGGGCGGTGCCGGGCCTTCGGCGCCGGTGGCGACGGGTACGTCCCCGGTGAGGGCGTCGGTGTCGTCGTCCTCAAACCCCTGGCGGCCGCCGTGGCGGACGGCGACCGCGTGCTCGCGGTGATCAAAGGCAGCGCGGTCAACCACGGCGGGCGCGCCGGCGGCTTCTACGTACCGAACCCGGCGGCGCAGGCGGACGTGGTCCGGCAGGCGCTGCACCGCGCCGGCGTGGACCCGGCCACGGTGAGCTACCTGGAGGCGCACGGCACCGGCACCGCCCTCGGCGATCCGGTGGAGATCTCCGCGCTCAGCCAGGTCTTCGCAACCGGCGGCACCCGGCTCGGCTCGGTGAAGTCCGGCATCGGGCACCTGGAGTCCGCGGCCGGCATCGCCGGACTGACCAAGGTGCTGCTGCAACTGCGGCACCGCACCCTGGTGCCCTCGCTGCACGCGCGACCGGCGAACGAGGCGATCGACTGGGAGCACTCCCCGCTCAGCGTCCAGCAGGACGCCGGCCCGTGGCACACCACCGGGGACGTGCCCCGGCGCGCCGGCATCAGCGCGTTCGGCGCCGGGGGCAGCAACGCCCACCTCGTCGTCGAGGAGTACCCGCAACCGGCACCGGCACCGGGCACCGGAGACGGCCCACAGGTGGTGCTGCTGTCCGCACGCACCCCGCAGGCCCTGCGCCTGCTCGCCGAGCGCTACGCCGAGCTGCCCGCCGGGGACCAGCTGGCGGACCTGGCCGACGCGGCCGGGCTCGCCGGCGCCGACCGGGACGCCTCCTTCGAGGAGTTGGGCCTGGACGCGGACGATCTGCACCGGCTGATGCAGGCCGTGGCCGCCCGCAGCGAAGGGCAACCACCCCGGGTGGACGCCCAGTCGAGCCTGTCCGCCCTGGCCGCGGCGCTGGGCGGCACCGTCTCGCTGGCGGACATCGCCCACACCACGCAGGTCGGGCGCGACGCGATGACCGAGCGGCTGGCCGTGGTGGCCGCCGACGTCGAGGAACTCCGCGCGGCGCTACGGGCCTTCCTGAACGGTGACGAGTCGCGCGTCCACCGGGGACGCGCCACCGAGCCGGCCGACGCGCCCGCCTCGGCCGACCCGGACACGCTGGCCGCGGCCTGGGTGAACGGCGCCGCCCCGAACTGGAGTGCGCTGCACCGCGAACGGCGGGCCCGCAAGATCTCCCTGCCCGGCTACCCGTTCGAGCGGGTGCGCTGCTGGGTCGGGACGGACACCGACGGAACCGGCGCCACCGGCCCGGGCACCGCTGATGCGCCCGGCGCGGCGGTGCCGAGCCCCGAGCCGGTGTCCCTGGGCGCCGACGTTCCACGGTGGGAGCCCTGCCCCGCCCCCGAACCGGTGACACCGGACGGTCCGGTCGTGGTGCTCTACGCACCGGAACGGACGACACCGGCCGCCGAACTGGCCTCCCGGCATCCCGGCGCGCAACTCGTCGAGATCGGCGGCCCGGTGACCGGGGACCCGCGGGTGGTCTACCTGCTCACCGGCCCGGCGCCCACGGCCGGATCCGAAGCCGCGCGGGTCGCCGGCGGGGAAGCGGCCGGGGTCCGGGCGCTGGCCGCCTACGCCCGCCGCTGGGCCCGGCTGCCCGAGATCGACTGGGTCGTGGTCACCGCAGGGGCGGCCGCCCCGCCCGGACGGCGGCTCACCGACCCGTACGCGGCCGGGGTCCTCGGCTTCGCCCGGGTCCTGGAGAACGAACACCGCAGGTGGTCGGTCGCCGTCGTCGACCTCGACCCCGCCCACCTGACCGCGGACCTGCTGGCCCCGGCGCGGCGCGGAACCCGGATCGCCTATACCGGGACGACTGCGCACCGACAGGCGTTGAGCGAGGCCCCCGCCCCGCACGGCCCCGAGCCGCTGCGCCGGGGCGGCCGCTACCTGATCGTCGGTGGCGGCGGCGGTATCGGCCTGGCCCTGGCCCGCAAGCTGGTCGCGGAGTGGGACGCGGAGGTGGTGCTGGTGGGCCGCCGGGAGCGTCCCGACCTGGCGGCCGAGCACCGGATCCGCTACCTCCGCGCCGACGCCGCCGACGCCCGGCAGCTCGCCGCGGCGCTGCACCAGGCCGGCCAGGTGCACGGGATCATCCACGCGGCGATGGTGCAGCGCTCCCGTCTGGTCCGGGACCTCTCCGACGACGATCTCGCCGAGAGCCTGACGGCCAAGTCCGGCGTCGCCGCCGCTCTGGTGGACGCGATCGGCGTGGCGGAACTCGACTTCCTGCTCTTCTTCTCCTCCGCCCAGTCCTTCCTCGGCGAACCCGGCCTGGGCAACTACGCGGCCGGATCGACCTTCCTGGACGCCTACGCGCACAGCCTCGACGAACGTCTGCCGTATCCGGTCCGGGCGGTCGACTGGGGCTTCTGGGGCACGGTCGGCGCGGTCGCCACCGAGAAGCACCGCGCCGAACTGACCGCGGCCGGATTCCACTCCATCACCCCGGACACCGGCTTCACCGCGCTGACCGAGGCGCTGCGCCGGCCGGCCCCGCAGCTCGTGGTGGCGCCCGGCAGCGTCGCGCTGCGGGAGCGGATGACCCCCAGCGAAGGGACGACACCGGCCGTGACACCTGCCGACGGACTGCTGACCAGCGCCGACCTGCGGGTCGTCGACGACTTCCACGCCGTCGACGAGAAGATGACCGCCATCGCCCGCGGCGCACTGCTGGCCGTGCTGCACGAGATCGGCGCCTGGCACGGACCCGACCCGGATGCGGCTGAGGTCGCCCGCCGCGTGGGTGTCACCCCCCGCTACGAACGCCTGCTGCGCACCCTGCTGACCATGCTCGCCGACGACGGCGTGCTCACCGTCCACCAGAACCGGTTCCGGCCGGATCGGGACGCGCTGGCCGAGGCCCTCGCCGGAGGGCACGCCGCGCGCCTCGGCGAACTGGCCGCGGCCCATCCGGCGTCCGCGGTCTTCGTCGAGTTGCTGCGCCGCTGCCTCGACCGCTACCCGATGCTGCTCCGCGGCGAATTGCTCGCCACCGACCTGCTTTTCCCCGCCTCGGGCACCTCCGCGATGGAGCGGATCTACCGGGACAACCCGATCAGCGACCTCTACAACGACGTGCTCACCGAGAGGCTGCTGGAGCACGTCGGCCGCCGCCGCGCGCAACTGCGTCCCGGCGAGCGGATCCGGATCGTCGAGGTCGGCTCCGGCACCGGCGGCACCACCGCCGGCCTGCTGCTCGCCCTGGCTCCGCACGGCGAGCACCTGGAGTACTGGTACACCGACCTGTCGGTGGCGTTCCTGGCCCACGGCCGCCGCGAGTTCGGCATGCGGTACCCGTTCGTACGGTTCAAGCGCCTGGACCTCGACACCGACCCGGTCGCCCAGGGCTTCCCCACGGACGGCTTCGACCTCGCCGTCGGCGCGAACGTCCTGCACGCCACCTCGGACGTGAGCCGCGCCGTGCGGCACCTGCGCACCGTGCTGCGCCCCGGCGGGCAATTGCTGCTCAACGAGCTGACCACGGTCACCCTGGCCGCCACCGTCACCTACGGGCTGTTCGACGGCTGGTGGGCACACACCGACACGCACCTGCGGCTGCCCGGATCACCGCTGCTGAACGTGGCCGGCTGGAACGCGGTGCTGACCGGCGCCGGCTACGACCGCTTCCAGGCCCTGCCCACGGACGGCGAGACCAGCCGCAACTTCCAGCACGTCGTCGTGGCCACCGCCGCGGCACCAGCCACCCCACCGGCACCGGCGCCGGCACCCGGGCGGGACACGGCGCAGGCCCCGGCACACGACGGCGCCTCGTTCACCGCCGAGCTGCTGGCACTGACCTCCGAGGCCTCGGGCATCCCCGCCGAGGATCTCGACCTGGACACCGAGATCGGTGACTACGGGTTCGACTCGGTCAGCTACAGCCTGCTCGCCGGGCGGCTCAACGACACCTTCGGCATCGACGTGACGCCCACCCTGTTCTACGAGACCGCCACTCTGCGCGCACTGGCCGCCCGGCTCGAACGGGACTACGGCGCCACCCTGCCGGAACGGTATGCGCAGCCCGTACCGGAGACGGCGGAAGCCGAGGCGCCGCCGAGCCCCGCGCCGCGGACATCGACCGACGACCTGATCGCGGTGATCGGGACGGCCGCGCGGCTGCCCGGCAGCCGCGACCTGGACGACTTCTGGAACCACCTGGTCGCCGGGGACGACCTGGTCACCGACGTGCCCGCGGACCGGTGGGACTGGCGGTCCCTGCCCGCCGACGTACACGCCCGCCGCGGTGGCTTCATCAGCGACGCCGACATGTTCGATCCGCTGTTCTTCGGGATCTCGCCGGAGGAATCCGCCGGCATGGACCCCCAGCAGCGGCTGCTGCTGGAGGGCGTGTGGACCGCGCTGGAGGACGCCGGCCTGCCGCCCGGCACGCTCGCCGGCCGGTCGGTCGGGCTGTTCGTCGGCGCGGGATCCAGCGACTACGACGAGATCCGGCGCCGCTCGGACGTGCCCGTCGACGCGCACGCGGCCACCGCGACCGCGCACTCCATCCTGGTCAACCGGGTGTCCTACCTGCTGGATCTGCGCGGGCCGAGCGAGCCGGTCAACACCGGCTGCTCCAGCTCCCTGGTCGCGATCCACCGAGCCGCCGCGGCGATCCGCTCCGGGGAGTGCGACATCGCGGTCGCCGGAGGCATCAACCTGATCCTGTCGCCGCACAACCACCTGCTGCTCAGCCGCACCGGCATGCTCAGCCCGTCCGGCCGGTGCCAGGCGTTCGACGCCCGCGCGGACGGGTTCGTCCGGGGAGAAGGGCTGGGCCTGGTCGTGCTGACCCGGGCCGGCGCGGCGGGTCGGCACCGCGTTCGGGGGCTGCTGCGCGGCTCCGCGGTCAACCACGGCGGCCGGGCCCGTTCACTGACCGCGCCCAACCCCGCCGGCCAGGCCGCGATGATCGTGCGCGCCTACACGGAGGCCGGCGTCGACCCGGCCACCGTGGGATACCTGGAGACCCACGGCACCGGCACCGAGCTGGGCGACCCGGTCGAGATCAACGGGTTGCGGATGGCCTTTGACGAACTGGCGCGCCGTCACGGCGGGCTGCCCGGCGAGCCGTTCTGCGGGCTGGGTGCGGTCAAGGCGAACATCGGGCACCTGGAGTCCGCCGCCGGCATCGCCGGGCTGCTCAAGGTCCTGCTGGCGATGCGCCACGGCATCCTGCCGCCGGTGGCCGGGCTCGGGGAGCCGAACCCGCACCTGCGGCTGGAGGGCAGCCCGTTCCAGCTGATCCGGCAGGCGACACCCTGGCACCGCCCGCCGGGCGGCGGCAGGCGCCGCGCCGGGGTCAGCTCCTTCGGCTACGGCGGGGTGAACGCCCACGTCGTGGTGGAGGAGCCGGACGAGCCGGCGGTCCCGGCGGCGCCGGCCGGTCCGCTGGTGTTCCCCCTCTCGGCCCGGACCCCCGAGGCTTTGCGCCGCTACGCGACCGCCCTGCGTGCCGCCCTGGACTCGGACGTCGAACTGGTGGACGTGGCCCACACGCTGCAGCACGGCCGGGACGCGATGACCGAGCGGCTGGCGGTGACCGCCGCCGACCGGCCGACGCTCGTCGCGGCCCTCGGCGCGGCGATCGACGGCACCGGCCACCCCGCGCTGGCCCGCCCCGATGGCGTCACACCGGCCGACCGGTGGGTGGCCGGAGCCGAGGCCGTCTGGCCGGACACCGGCGGCACGCTGATCCCGCTGCCCACCTACCCGTTCGAGCGACGCCGGTGCTGGATCGGCGCGCGGCCGGAGGAGCCCCCCGTACCCGGTGAGCCGGCGGGCGCCTACGCGCCGCGCTGGCAGCGCATCGCGGACGTGGGCACCCGCCCGCCGGCCGACGGACCGGTCTGGCTGCTCGGCGGCGACGACTACCCGGCGAGCGACGTGCACCGGGTCACCTCCACGTCGTTGGAGTCGCTGCCCACTCCCGCCGTCGTGCACGCGGTCGTCACCGGGGGCGAGCCCGCGGTCCGGGAGCTGTTCCGGGTGATCCGGCATCTGCAGACCCGGCCGGCCGGCGCGGGCGAGCTCACGCTGACCGTGGTCACCCGCGCCGCCGCGGCGGTGGACGGGCCGATCACCGACCCGGTCGCGGCGGCCGCGCACGGACTGGTGAAGTCGGCCCGCCGGGAGTGCGAGAGGTGGCGGATCAGCGCGATCGACGTCGGCCCCGGCGACGCCACCACCGTCGCCGCCGCCACGCCGGGCGACTATGCGCTGCGCTCGGGCCGCTGGTACCAGCGGGTGCTCCGGCCGCTCGACGACACCGGTACCCGGCCGGTGTTTCGCGACGGCGGGACGTACGCGCTGGTCGGCGGCGCCGGGGATGTCGGCCTGGACCTGGCCGAGCACCTGGTCCGGGAACACCGCGCAAGGGTGGTGCTGATCGGCCGGACCCGCCCGGAGGGCGCCCGGGCCGCCCGGATCGCCGCGTTCGACCCGACCGGTACGTCCGTGGAGTTCCACCAGGCGGACGCTCGCGACGCGGAACGGATACGGGCGGTGTTCGACCGGGTCGGCGTGATCCACGGGGTGGTGAACGCGGCGACGGTGGCGCGGGACCGGTCGCTGGCGGCGCTGGACGAGGACTGGTTCGCCGAGGGGCTGACCGCGAAGACCCGCACCACGCTGGCGATCGCCGAGGCGATCGACGGCCGCGACCTGGACTTCTTCGCGATCTTTTCCTCACTGCAGTCGTTCCTGGGCAATCCGGGCCAGGCCGCGTACGCCGCCGCCTGCACGGCCCAGGACGCGATCGGGCAGGCACTCGCCGCCCGTCTGCCCTTCCCGGTCCGCGTCCTGAACTGGGGGCCGTGGTCGGGCTCGGCGCTCACCGAGCGCCACCGGGGCCGGCTGGCCGCGGCCGGTCTTCATCCGCTCCCGCCCCGCACGGGCATCGAGGCACTGGCCGACGTGCTCGGCCGACAGGAGGTTCAGGTGATGGTCGTGTCGGGCACCGAGCAGGCGCTGGCCGGAATCGGCGTGCGGACGCCCGACCCGGAGCCGGCTCCGCCGGCTGTCACGCCGGCCGTTCCGCAGCCCGTTGCGCCGGGCGCCGAACCGTGGCGTGCGGCGGTGGCCGCCGACCTGCTGGCCCTGCTGCGCGGCGTGGCCGGGCTGAGGGTGGACGAGCTGACCGAGGGCGAACAGCTCAGCCGGTTCGGCTTCGACTCCATCATGTACACCAAGCTCAGCCACCAGGTGAACGTGCGCTGGGACCTGGACGCCACCCCGGCGGCGTTCTTCGGGGTGGCCACCGCCGGCGAGCTGGTGGCGAAGATCATCGAGGAGTACGGGGAAGAGCTGGCCCGCCACTACCTTTCTGCGGCACCCACCACTCCGGTCGCCGCTCCGGCTTCGGCTGTGCCACCCGGGGACGTCTCTTCTTCCTCCGGGCTCCTCCCGTCTTCCGCGCCCGTCCCGTCTTCCGGGCTTCTCCCTGCCTCCGGGCCCGTCCCTTCTTCCGGGCCGTTCGCGGGCACCGGAGCCGCCGGGGTGACGGAGCCCGCCCGTGTCGACGGCGTCGCCATCGTCGGCATGGCCGGTCTGCTGCCCGGCTCGGACGACCTGGACGAGTTCTGGGCCCACCTGGCCGCCGGCGACGACCTGGTCACCGAGATCCCCGCGGACCGCTGGGACTGGCGGCGCATCCACGGCGACCCCGAGCCGGGGGAATTCCGCACCACCGCCCGCTGGGGTGGGTTCTTGCGCCGAGTGGACCTGTTCGACGCGGACTTCTTCGGCATCTCGCCCACCGAGGCGGTCGCGATGGACCCGCAACACCGGCTGGTGCTCGAAGCGACCTGGACGGCCATCGAGGATGCCGGTATCCGGCCCTCCGACCTGGCCGGCACCGACACCGGCGTCTTCGTCGGCAGCAGCACCTACGACTACTTCGAGCTCCAGCACGCGCTCGGGGTGCCGCTCGACGGGTACAACACCGTCGGCCGGGCGCACGCCATCCTGTCCAACCGGGTGTCGTACCTGCTGGACCTGCACGGCCCGTCCGAGACGATCGACACCGCCTGCTCGTCGTCGCTGGTCGCCGTGCACCATGCGGCGGAGGCGATCCAGCGGGGGGAGTGCACGGTCGCGCTGGCCGGCGGCGTCAACGTGATCGCGTCGCCGACGCTGTTCGTCGACATGAGCCAGGCCGACATGCTCAGCCCCGACGGCCGCTGCCGCACCTTCGACGCCCGCGCCAACGGCATCGCCCGCGCCGAGGGGGTGGGTGTCGTGGTGCTCAAGCGGCTCAGCGCGGCCCTCGCGGACGGAGACGTCATCCACGGCGTACTGCGCGGCAGCGCGATCAACCACGGTGGACGCAGCAACTCGCTCACCGCGCCGAACCCGGCCGCCCAGGCCGCCTGCATCGTGGCGGCGCACCACCGCGCCGGGACCGACCCGCGCACGGTGACCTACGTGGAGACCCACGGGACCGGCACCGAGTTGGGCGATCCGGTCGAGATCGAAGGCCTCAAGACCGCCTTCCGGCGGCTGTACGCCGATCACGGCACCGACGGCACCGGGCACCGGGTCGCGCTCGGCGCGGTGAAGAGCAACACCGGCCACCTGGAGGCGGCCGCCGGCGTGACCGGGCTGATCAAGGTGCTGCTCGCCATGCGGCACCGCGAGCTGCCCGGCAATCCCCACCTGGAGACGCTCAACCCGTACCTGCGTCTCGACGGCAGCCCGCTGCACGTGCTGCGCGACCGTGAGCCGTGGCGGCGCGTCACCGGCCCGGACGGCACCGAGGCGCCCCTGCGTGCCGGGCTGAGCTCATTCGGTCTCGGCGGTGTCAACGCGCACCTTGTGCTGGAGGAGTTCCGCACCCGGCCGAGCGCCGGTCGTACCGGGCCGTACCTGTTCGTGCTGTCCGCCCGCGACGCCGAACGGCTGCGTGGCAACGCCGAGAACCTGGCCCGCTGGGCGCGGGACGCCGACGCGGTGGACCCGGCCGCCCTGGCCTACACGCTGCAGACCGGCCGGGAGGTCTTCGCCGAGCGGCTCGCCGTGGTCGCGGACGACCTCGCCGGGCTGGTGAAACGCCTGGAGGAGTGGCTGGCCGGTGTGACCGCCGACGGCGTCAGCGCGGGCGACGGGCAAGGGACGGGCACGGCGCTGCTGCTGGACGGCCCCGAGGGACGCCAGTACCTGCGCACCGTGGTGGCGGCCGGCAAGCTCGACAAGATCGCCCGGCTGTGGGTGGACGGCGTCGCGATCGACTGGGCCGAGCTGTGGCCGGGGGAACCGGTCCGCCGGGTTCCGGCGCCGACCTCCGCCTTCGCCCGGCAGAGCTACTGGATCACCCCCGGGCCACGATTCGACCAGGCTCAGGCCGCCGCGGCCGGGCTCGCCGGAACCGATCAGGATCAGGCCACCGACACATGGCCCGAGCCCGCGGCGGCCGTACCGGCATCTCCGTCCGAGCCGGCACCCCCGTCCGAGTCGGTGCCGACACCGGCCGGAACGGACGCCGAAGGCGACCCGGAGGCAGCTGTGCGCGACCACGTCCGCACCCTGCTCGCCGCGCACCTGGGCATGGCACCGGACCGTCTGCCACCCGACCGGGTGCTGTCCGACGTCGGTGTGGACTCGCTGGGCCTGCGCCGCCTCAGCCGCCGCCTCGGCGCCGCCTACGGAGTCGACATACCCGCCCGCATGTTCGGCGTCGGGCAGACCGTGCGCGCTCTGGCCCGGGCCGTGCACGACGCGTACGGCCCCCTGCCCGCGGCCGCCGTGCCCGAGCCGACGCCCACCCGGGCCGCCGCCAACGGAGTCGGCGCCCTGCTGGCCGGGCTGCGCGACGGATCGGTCACCGTCGACGACGCGCTGGCCGAGCTGCGGCAGGGGACTGTCCGATGAGCCCGGCACTGCGCGACGTCCTCGCCGCGGTCGCCTCCGGTGAGCTGCCGGACGAGATCGCCGAGTCGCTGCTGCGCGGCCTGACCGATCCGGTGCCGGTGCCGGAGCCGGTGCCGTACCCGCTCAGCCGCGGCCAGGCGGCGCTCTGGGCGATCCACGCGAGCCGGCCCGGCACCACCTCCTACAACCTGCCGCTGGGGCTGTGGCTGGGCGACGGGATCGACCCGGACGTGCTCACCCGGGCCCTGATCGCCGTCGTGGAGCGGCAGCCGGGGCTGCGGATCGCCGTCCGACTGGACGGGACCACGCCGGTGCAGGAGATCACCGAGCGCCCCGCCGAGGTGGTCCGGCTCGACCTCGGGCATGTCACCGACGGGGAGTTCGCCGCGCGCATCCGGCGCCTGGTGCACACCCCGTTCGACCTGGAGCACGACCCCCTGCACCGGATGTGGCTGATCACGGCGCCCGGTGGCCGGACACTGCTGCTCCTGGTGTTCCACCACATGATCACCGACGGGATCTCCAGCCACCTGCTGCTGCGCGACATCGTGGCGTGCCACGACGCACTGGCCGGTCGAGGCGTTCTGCCGCCGGTCGAGCCGGCCACCCCGTACCGCGAGTTCGTCCGTCGCCAGCAGGAACTGCTCGACGGGCCGGAGGCCGAGAAGCACCGCCGCTGGTGGCTCGACCGGCTGGCCGGTGCCTCCAGCGGTCCGGTCCTCGACGCGATCACCGATCGGCACCGGGTCGAGCCGCCCACCGCCGACACCGGCGCGATGGTGCAGTTCCGGCTGCCGGAGGCGACCTGGGCGGCCCTCCGCCAGGTCGCCGGAGCGGCCGGGCTGACCCCGTTCAGCGTGCTGCTGGGTTCCTTCGCCGCACTGCTGCACCGACACTCCGGCCACCGCGACATCAGCGTCATGGTGCCGACCGACGGCCGGATCTCCGAGCGGTTCGACCGCACCGTGGGGTACCTGATCAATCCGGTGGTGGTACGGGTCGACTGCGACCCGCAGCGCAGCCTCGCCGAGCTGATGACCGCCGTGCACGACCACATGGCGCGGGCCGAGGAGCACAGCTCCTACCCGTTCGCCGCCGTGGTCGGTGACCTGCGCCGCGCCGACGGCACCGCGGCCTCCTTCGACATCGGCTTCTACCTGCAACAGGGTGTCGGCGGCGACCAGGACATGGCCGCCGGGCAGACCGTCTTCCAGGACGCCCTCGAACTGACCCAGGAGGGTGAGAACCCCCTGGTCGTCGAGGTGGTGGTGCGCGGGCCGGAGGCGTTGGTCTACCTCAAGTACGACCGTGACCTGTTCGACCCGGCCACGGCCGACCGGCTGGCCGAGCACTACCGGCTGCTGCTGGAAACCGTGGCCGCCGATCCGCGCCGGCCGATCGGCGATCTGCCCCTCGTCACCGCGGCGGAACGCGCCCTCGTCGACCGGGCCAACGACACCCGTGCCGCCCGGCCGCGCGACGTGACCGCGGCCGGCCTGGTGCTGGCCCGCGCGGCGTCGGCCCCGGAGCGCGTCGCGGTGGTGGACGCCGACGGTGCCACCAGCTACGGCGAACTGGCCCGGCGGGTGCACGCACTGGCGCGAACCCTCGGCGAATCCGGCGTGGGCCGCGGCGACCTGGTCGGTGTGCTGTCCGGCCGGCGAGCCGCCATGATCGTGGCGATGCTGGCGGCGCACACCGCAGGCGCGGCCTACGTACCGCTCGACCCGGACTTCCCGGCCGCCCGCCTCGCGCACATCTGCACCGACGCCGGTCTCGCCGCGGTCCTCGTCGACCCGGCGTGCGCCGACCGCCTGCCGGCCGGGACACCCGGCGCCCGCATCCCGCTCGGTGACCCTGGCGACGCCGCCCCGGGCACGCCGGTCGCCTGCCACGACGACGATCTCGCGTACGTGCTCTACACCTCCGGATCCACCGGCCGGCCCAAGGGCGTCGAGGTTACCCATGGCAACCTGGTCAACTTCCTCACCGCGATGGCGAACCGGCCCGGGTGCACCGCCGACGACGTGCTGCTGGCCGTCACCACGGCCGGGTTCGACATCGCCGGCCTCGAACTGCTGCTGCCGCTCACCCAGGGGGCGACCGTCCACATCGCGCCGGCCGAGGTCACCCGGGACGGCTTCGCGCTGGCCGGCCTGCTCGACAGCAGCGGCGCGACCATCGTGCAGGCCACACCGGCCACCTGGCAGATGCTGCTCGCCGCCGGCTGGAGCGGACGGGTACCCCGGCTGCTCTGCGGCGGGGAGGCGCTGAGCGCCGAGCTGGCGGCCGACCTGCTCGACCGCTCCGGCGAGCTGTGGAACATGTACGGCCCGACCGAGACCACGATCTGGTCCTCGGCGCTGCGGGTACGCCGCGACCGGCCGATCACGGTCGGCACGCCGATCGCGAACACGACGTTCCACCTCGCCGGGCCGGACGGCGGCCCGGTCCCGTTCGGCGCCGCCGGGGAACTGCTGATCGGCGGTGACGGCGTCGCCCGCGGCTACCGCGGCCGCCCCGAACTGAACGCCGAGCGTTTCGTCGAGCAGGACGGGCAGCGGCGCTACCGCACCGGAGATCTGGCCCGGTGGACCGAGACCGGCGAGCTGCTGCTGCTCGGTCGCGCCGACCGGCAGATCAAGCTGCGCGGGCACCGGATCGAGCTCGGCGAGATCGAGGCGGCGATCCGGCGTACCGGTGCGACCGGCGAGGCGCGGGTGGTCCTGCGCGAGGAGCGGCCCGGGCATCCGCGCCTGGTCGCCTTCGTCGTCGCCGAGCCCGCGGCGGCCGCGACGGTCGCCGGGCGGATCGAGGAGTGGCTTCCGGCGTACATGATCCCGTCCCGGACCGTGCCGATGACCGGCCTGCCGACGACCCCGAACGCCAAGATCGACGCGGTCCGGCTCGCCACCGCCTCCCTGGACGAACTGATCCGTGAGTTCGGCCACGCCGAGAGGCCGCGGGAGCCCCGGCCGAGCGGCAGCGGCCGGTTGCTGGCCACCCTGCGGGAGCTGACCGCGGGTGTCGCCGGGGTGGCGCCGCAGGACATCCCGGTGGACCGGCCGCTCGGCGAGGCGGGCTTCGACTCGGTCGGTTTCACCCGGCTCGCGATGGCGGTCCGCACCCGCTTCGGCACACCGGTCAGCCCCACGCTCTTCTACGCGCACCCCACACTCAGCTCGCTCGCGGTGCACCTCGGCGCCGGCAGCCCGGACACCTTCACCGAGGCCGAGGCCGAGCGAGAAGCCGAGACCGCAGCCGAGCCCGAGCGGGCCCGGGCGGCGGCCACCGTCCGGGCCTCCGGGCCCGCCGTACCTCCTCCGGCCCTCGGCTACCCGCCCGTGGCGATCATCGGCGTCGGCGGCCGGCTGCCGGCCTCCGGGTCGTTGCACGAGTTCTGGACCCACCTCGCCGAGGGCCGCGATCTCACCGCGCCGTACCCGCTGGAGCGCGGCTTCTCCGCCCGGGTGTTCCCGGAACGCTTCCGCGGCTCGTTCGTGCGCGACGTCGACGCCTTCGACGCGGGGCGGTTCCGGATCTCGCCGCGCGAGGCGGCCCAGATGGATCCGCAGCACCGGCTCCTTCTGCACGCCGCGGACGAGGCCCTGCTCGACGCCGGGCTCGTGCCCGCGGCACTGGCCGGCAGCCGTACCGGGGTGTTCGTCGGTCTCAGCGGCGCCGACTATCTGAGCCTGCTGGGCCCGGGCTCGCCGGAGATGGGCGATCACTTCCTGATCGGCAACGTCGCCTCGATCGCGGCCAATCGCATCTCCTACGTGTACGACCTGCACGGCCCCAGCGCGGTCTTCGACACCGCCTGCTCCAGCTCCCTGGTGGCGATCCACCGCGCGGCCCGTGCTCTGCACCTCGGCGACTGCGAACTCGCCCTGGCCGGCGGCGCGAACCTGCTGCTGTCCCCGCACGGCTTCACCGGCCTGCGCCGCGCCGGAATGCTCAGCGCCGACGGGCGGTGCAAGACCTTCGACGAGCGCGCCGACGGCTACGGCCGGGGCGAGGGCGTGGTCCTGCTGGCGCTCAAACTGCTGGAGCGCGCGGTCGCCGACGGGGACCCGGTGCACGGCGTCCTGATCGGTTCGGCCGAGAACCACGGCGGCCACACCCACTCGCTGACCGTGCCCAACCCGCAGGCCCAGCGCGACGTCCTGCTCGCGGCGCACCGGGCGGCGGCGGTGCCGCCCGACACCATCGGCTACATCGAGGCGCACGGCACCGGGACACCACTCGGCGACCCGATCGAGGTGGACGCGCTGCGGGAGGCGTTCGGGCAGCTCTACCGCGACTGGGGGCGGCCGGTCGTGGAGGGGCGCACCGGGCTCGGCTCGGTCAAGTCCAACATCGGCCATCTGGAGGCCGCCGCCGGTGTCGCCGGAGTGGTGAAGGTGCTGCTGAGCATGCGGCACCGCCTGATGCCCGGCCTGGCCGGCCTGGGCACCCCCAACCCGATGATCGACCTGGCCGGCAGCCCGTTCCGGCTCCAGGCCGAGACGCAGCCCTGGGAGCCGCCGGAAGGCGTGCCGGCACGCGCCGGCGTCAGCTCCTTCGGCATGGGTGGCAGCAACGTACACGTCGTCGTGGCGGAAGCGGAGAAGCACTGATGGGTAACAGCACCGAGGACCGTGCCGCCCGGCTGATCGTCCTGTCGGCGGGCGGCCGCGACCAGCTCGACCGGTACCGGGCCGAGCTGGTCACCTGGCTGCAGGAGCACCCGGAGGCGGCCCTCGACCGGATCGAGAGCACCCTGCGCACCGGCCGTGAGGAACTGGACGAACGCCTCGCCGTGGTCGTGACCGGCGTCGCGGAGCTGACCGAGCGGCTGCGCGACGGCACCGGGGTGGTCACCGGGGTGGTCACCGGCACCGCCGTGCCGGCCACCGGCGAGCCCGTCCAGGCCTCGGATCTCCACGAGGCCGCCCGGCTCTGGGTCGCGGGTACCCCGGTCCGCCTGCCGGAGCGGGCGGGTCCGCGCCCGGCCCGGCTGTCACTGCCGCAGCCGCCGCCGGTGACCCGCCGGTACTGGATCAAACCGCCGGCCGCCCTCATCGCCGGGCCGGCCGAGCGGCTGCTCACCGGCGACGAGTTCTTCCTGCGTGACCACGCGCTGGGGCAGGTGCTCATCCTGCCCGCCGTCGCGGCCCTGGAGTTCGCCGTCGACGCCGCCGCCCGCGCCGGGCACGGGCGCGCCACCGCCGTCGAGAACGTCCTCTGGGCCCGGCCGGTGCTGTTCACCGGCGAACCGGTCCGGGTACAGCTGCGGTTCACGCCCGCCACCGACGGCGTCGCCTACGAGCTGCGGCGCGTCGACGGCACCCCGGACGGCGAGCTGTGCTCGACCGGAACCCTGCGTTTCGGCGCCACCGAGCCGGCCCCGCCCCTCGACCTGGCCGCGGTACGCGCCCGTCTGCCGCGGACCGCCTCGGCCGACGACTGCTACGCGGTCTTCGCCGCGCTCGGCGGCGGGTACGGGCCGAGCCTGCGCGGGCTGCGGTCCATGCGTTCCGCCCAGGGCGAGGCGCTGGCCGAGGTCGCCGTGCCCGACGCCGCGGACCTGCCGTTCGACGACTTCACCCTGCATCCGTCCCTGCTGGACGCCATGCTGCAGGCGGCGCTCTGGACCGCCGCCGACCCGTCCGCGCCCCGGCCCCGCGAACTGCCCTTCTCCATCGACCGGGTGGAGATCCTCGGGCCGTTGCCGGAACACGGGTACGCCCATGCCGTCGCCACCGCGACAGGCCACGACATCGCACTCGCCGACGCCGACGGCCGCGTCGCCGTCCGGCTGCACGGTGTGGTCACCCGCGCCGTCAAGGACCCGGCCGACGCGGTGGACACCCACCTGCTGGCGCAGCGCTGGCAGGACGCCCCCGCCCGCGGCGGCGCCCCCGCCGGCCGCACGGTGATCCTGGCGACCGGCGAGGACGGGCCCTTCCCGAGCTCCGGCCCGCTCGTGGTGGTCCGCCTCGGCGACGACGACCCGCTGCCCGGCCTGGTCCGGCTCTTCCGGGCCTGGGCCGCGCAGCCGGGCCGGCAGCCGATCCGGGTGCTGCACGTGTTCCGCCCGTCCGGTGCGGCCGCCGACGCCCGTCTGCTGGCTCTGGACGGCATGGCGCGCAGTATCGCCAACGAGCACCCGGACTTCCGCGCCGCGGTGATCACGACCGAGAGCGCCGACCTGCGGGCAGTCGCGGACGCCGAGGCCGCGGCGGACCACGAGTTCCGGGTCCGGTACACCGCCGCCGGCCGGCAGGTGGCCCGCTGGGAGCCGATCGTCCCCGCCCCCGTACCGGCGCCGCTGACGCCTGCCGGGACGGTGCTGGTCACCGGCGGCGCCGGCGCGCTCGGCCGGCACCTCGTCACCCACCTGGGCCCGTCGGCCCGTTACGTGCTCACCGGCCGGTCCGCCGACGCCGACCTGACCGCCCTGCGCGCCGCCGGGCTCGACGTCCACTACCTGCCCTGCGACCTGGGCGTACCGGGCGCGGCCGAGCGGCTGGTCGAGCGCGTCCACCAGAAGTTCGGCCCGCTGCGCGGGGTGCTGCACCTGGCCGGGGTCACCCGTGACTCCTTCCTGCTGCGCAAGACCGACGAGGACATCGCCGCGGTGCTGGGGCCGAAGGTCGACGGCACCCTCGCACTGGACCGGGCCACGGCCGCGGACCCGCTCGACTTCTTCGTCTGCTTCTCCTCGATGTCCGGCGCGGGCAGCCCGGGCCAGGCCGACTACGCGTACGCGAATCGTTTCCTCGACGCGTTCGCGGCCTGGCGTCGCGGCAGCGACCGGCCCGGCCGCAGCCTCAGCGTGCTGTGGTCGCTGTGGGCCGACGGTGGCATCCGGATGGACGCCGACGACACCACACAGGCCCGCATCGCCCGCCGCGCCGGGCTCCGGCCGCTGCCGACCGCGGACGCCCTGCGCGCCTGGGACCGGGCGCTGGGCCACGACGGCGATCACGTGCTCGTGGCGCACGGCGAGCTGGACCGCATCCGCGGCCTGCTCGACGCGCCGGCGGCTTCGGCGCCGGCGCCGGAACCGGTGACCGCCACCGGCTCGCCCCTCGCGGCCGCCGAGGACTTCCTGCGCGGCGTGCTGGCCGAGGTCCTCGAATACCCGCCGGAGGACATCGACGCGGACACCGCGTTCGAGCAGTACGGCATCGACTCGCTGTTGATCATGGATCTGACCCGGCGGCTGGAGGACCACTTCGGATCACTGCCGAAGACCCTCTTCTTCGAATACCAGGAACTGCGGGGGCTCGCCGGCTGGTTCGCCGAGCAGCACGGCGGCCGCCTCGCCGAACTCGCACCGGCACCGGAATCGGCACCGGTGTCAACACCGGTACCGGCTCAGGCACCGGCGCCGGTCGTCCCGGCAGCCGTGGCGGCCGTGTCCGAAGCCGCCCCGAGCGGCGGCCGTCCCACGCCACCCGCCACGGACGCCCCGGAGCCCATCGCGATCATCGGCGTCGCGGCCCGGTTCGCCGAGTCCGACACCCTCGACGAGTTCTGGGCGAACCTGCGAGCCGGCCGCGACCTGATCACCGAGATTCCGGCGGACCGCTGGGACTGGCGCGACTACGACGAGGCCACCCCGGCGGACCGCGCCGCCGAGTACAGCCGGTGGGGCAGCTTTCTGCGCGGCATCGACCGGTTCGACCCGCTCTTCTTCGGCATCTCCCCGCGAGAGGCGGAGATCATCGACCCGCAGGAGCGGCTGTTCCTGCAGACCGCCTGGCACGCCATGGAGGACGCCGGCCTCACCCGGGCCGACCTGCGCGCCCGCCGCGTCGGTGTGTACGCCGGCGCCATGTACGGCCTCTACCAGCTCCACGAGGCCGCCGACGGCCGTATCGGCGCGTCGTCGCACGCGTCCATCGCCAACCGGGTCTCGTACACCCTGGGCGTGACCGGCCCCAGCCTGGGTGTGGACACCATGTGCTCCTCGTCGTTGACGGCCATCCACCTCGCCGTGCGCGACCTGCGTTCCGGCGAGGCCGAAATGGCCCTCGCCGGGGGTGTCAACCTGCACGTCCACCCGTACAAGTACCGGTTCCTCGGCCAGGGCAGCTTCACCTCCAGCGACGGCCGTTGCCGCAGCTTCGGCGCGGACGGCGACGGCTATGTGCCCGGCGAGGGCGTCGGCGCGGTGCTGCTCAAGCCCCTGTCGGCCGCCGTCCGCGACGGCGACCACATCCACGGCGTCATCCTGGGCAGCTCCGTCAACCACGGCGGCAAGACCAATGGCTTCACCGTGCCCAACCCGGTCGCCCAGAGCGACCTCGTCGAGCGGGCACTGGCCGAGGCCGGGTCCGCCGCCGCCACACTCGGCTACCTTGAGGCGCACGGCACCGGCACCGCACTGGGCGACCCGGTGGAGATCCGGGCCCTGGCCCGCGCGCTGGGCGCCTCCGGCCTGCCCCGGGGCAGCCTGCCGATCGGCTCGGTGAAGTCCAACATCGGCCACCTTGAATCGGCCTCCGGCATGGCCGGGCTCTGCAAGGTGCTCCTGCAGATGCGGCACGGGGAACTGGTGCCGTCGCTGCACGCCGACCCGGTCAACCCGAACATCGACTTCGACTCCACGCCGCTGCGGGTGCAGACCGAGGCGGCCCCGTGGCCGCGCCGGGACGGCCTGCCGCGCCGCGCCGGGATCAGTTCGTTCGGCGCGGGCGGAGCCAATGCCCACCTGGTCGTCGAGGAGTACGTTCCCGGGCCGGCGCCGGCCGCCGCACCGGGCCCCTGGCTCTTCCCGCTCTCCGCCCGCACCCCGGAGGGCCTGCGCGCGCTGGCCGAGCGGCTGGCCGACGCGGTGGAGAACGGCCTCGCCGACCGGCTCGCCGACGTGGCGTACACGCTGCAGCACGGCCGCGAGGCCTGGGCCGACCGCATGGTGGTGCTCGCCTCCACGGCGGACGAGCTGGCCGGTCTGCTGCGCGCGGGCACCGGAACCGGGGTGTGGACGGGCAGCGTCCGCGGCCGTGCCGCCTCCCGCGCCGCCGCGCCGGCCGCCACGGACCCGGCCGGCCTGGCTGCCGCCTGGACCTCCGGCGCGACCGTCGCCTGGCCCGGCACCGGGCGGCGGCTGCCGTTGCCCGGCTACCCGTTCGAGGAGCTGCGCTGCTGGCTCACCGAGCAGATGTGGGCGCCGTCGCCGGCCGGCCCGGCCACGCATCCGCTGCTGGACGAGATCGAGCCGGCCGACAGCGTGGACGGCCTGACCTACCGCACCGCCTTCGCCCCCGCGCACCCGCTGATCGACGGGCACCGCGTCGGCGACCTGCGCCTGCTTCCCGCCGCGGCGGTCCTGGAGATGGCCCGGGCCGCCGCCGCGCACGCCGGGTACTCGGTGCCGGTCCGGCTGCGCGACGTCCGGTGGCTGCGTCCGCTCGTGGTCACCGAGGCCGCGGTCTCCGCCCGCACCCGGCTGCGCCGCGACGGCGCCGGCCTGGCCTTCACGCTGCTCGGCGACACCGGCGACCGGCTGGCCGAGGGCGTTGTCGAGGCGTTGGCCGACGATGTGCCGGAGCCGGTACCCGTCGAGCTGATCCGGGCCGCCCTGCCACACCGGCACGACGGCGCGGACCTCTACGCCGACCTGGCCGGAGCCGGCCTGGTCTACGGCCCGGCGCTGCGTGCCGTCGAGTGGATCGCCTCCGGCGCCGACGAGGCGCTGGCGAGTCTGCGCGTGCCCGCCGAAGCCGCCCGGTTCGCCGACTGCGCCCTGCCACCCTCGCTGATCGACGGTGCCCTGCACACCTTCGCGGTGCTGCGCGACCGCGCCGGCGGCCCGCCGATGGTGCCGTTCGCGCTCGCCGCCGCCGAGGTGTTCGGGCCGCTGCCCGAGCAGGTGTACGCCCATGTGCGCGCCGTCGGCCCGGACCGGTACGACCTGACCCTGACCGACCCGGCCGGCAACGTTCACGTCCGGCTGCGCGACCTGTCCCTGCGCCCGGCTCCCGCACCGCGGACGTCCGACGCCGGGCCCGGCGTGACCACCGGGCCTGCCGTGACCGCCGGCCCCGCCATGACCGAGCGACCGGTGGATGACCTGATGTACCTGCCCCGCTGGTCCCCGGCGCCGGCCGAGCCGTTCACCGCGCCCGGCTCGGACACCTGGCTGATCCGTCCGTCCTCCGCCGCGCCCCTCGCCGCCGCCCTCGCCACCCGGCTCGGCGGTTCCGTCACCGAGATCGAGCCCGAGCACTTCGTCGCACCGGCCGGGCGTCCCGGCCACGTGATCGTGCTCTCCGGCCCGGCGCAAGGGCGCACCGACGACCCCGCCGCCCTCGACCTCGCGCAGGAGCGCGGCGTCCTGGCCCTCTTCCGCGTCGCCAAGGCGCTGCAACGGTCCGGCGCACCGGTACGGCTGACGGTGGTCACCGAGGACGCGCTGAGCACCGGCACCGAACCGGTCCGCAACCCGTACGCGGCGAGTCTGCACGGGCTGGCCCTGTCCCTGGCCCAGGAGCATCCGCGCTGGCGGGTGGCCGTGGTCGACCGCTCCTCGGCCGACCCGGTCTCCCCGGATGTCCTCGACGTGCCGGCCGGCGGCCCGTACGCCCTGCGCGCCGGTGTCCTGCACCGGCGGAGCCTGGTCCCCGCCGCCCCCACGACGACGCGCGAGGCGATACGCCACGGCGGGGTCTACCTGATCCTCGGCGGTGCCGGAGGACTCGGCCTGGAGCTCACCGAGTGGCTGGTGCGCGGCTACCGGGCCAAGGTCGTGCTGGTGGGGCGCAGCGAACTCGACGCCGACCGCCGCGACCGGCTGCGCCGCCTCGACCCGGCCGGCGAGCTCGTCTCGTACCGGCGGGCCGACGCCACCGACCCGGCGGCGCTGGGCGAGGTGGTCGCGGCGGTCCGGGCCGAGCACGGCGCGCTGCACGGGGTCGTGCACGCCACGATCGTGCTGCGCGACCGGACCGTCGCCACGATGACCGAGGACACCTTCCGGGCCGTTCTCGACGCCAAGACCCGTACGTCGGTGGCCCTGCACCGCGCCCTGGGCGCCGCCGACGGGCTCGACTTCGTCCTGTTCTTCTCCTCGGCGGTGGCCCTGTCGGGCAGCGCCGGGCAGGCCAACTACGCCGCCGGATCGACGTTCGAGGACGCGTTCGCACACCACCTCGACGACGTGCTGGCCGCCCGCTCGGCCGTCATCAACTGGGGTTACTGGGGCACCGTCGGCATCGTCGCCGACGACCGGCACCGCGAGCGCCTGGCCCGGACCGGGATCCACTCCATCACCCCGGCCGAGGGCATGGCAGCCGTGCACGACGTGCTGGGCCGTACCGATCGGCAGGTCGTGGTGATCAAGGCGACCGCCGCCGTGCTCGCCGCCGCCGGAGTCGAACGGCCCGCCGCCGAGCAGGCCGACGACGAGCTGGCACCCTCGGCGGCGGCGCTGCCGCCGGTCGCCCGGCTGCTGACCGAGAGCGACCAGGCGCGTCTGGACGAGGTCGTGCTCGGCTGGCTCTGGGAACTGTTCCGGGGCGAAGGGGTGTTCCGGACCGGCGGCGAACGGTGGACCGCCGACGAACTGCGGCGGCGTCTGCGGATCGCCGACGGACAGTCCCGGCTCTTCGCCGAACTCCTGCGCGTGCTCACCGTCGCCGGTTTCCTGTACGACGACGGCAGCGCGCTGTCCGCCACGGACCGCCCGGCCCCGGCCGACCCGGAGAACGAGCTGGTCGCGCTCTGCGCAGGACAACCCGCGCTGAACCGCATCGACCGGCTGCTGAGGCCCTGCATGCACCACCTGTTCGGGGTGCTCCGCGGCACCGTCCGCGCGACCGAGGTGATGTTCCCCGGCGGATCCACGGAGCTGGTGGAGGGCGCGTACCGGGGCAGCCCGGTGGTCGACCGCGCCAACGAACTCGTGGTCGCCGCCTTGCTGGACCGGGTGGGCCGGCTCGGCGGACCGGTCACGGTCGTCGAGGTCGGCGCCGGAACCGGCGGCACCACCGCGAGCCTGCTGCCCGCCCTGGCCGCCACCGGCGCGGAACTGACGTACGTCTACACCGACATCTCGCCCGCCTTCCTGCAGCACGGCCGGCAGCGGTTCGCCGAGCGCTACCCGATGGTGCGCTTCCAGCAGCTCGACATCTCCGGCGACCCCCTCGCGCAGGGCTTCCCGCCCGGCGGCGCGGACATCGTGGTCGCGGCGAACGTCCTGCACGCCACCCCGGACCTGACGCACACCCTGCGCGCGGTCGCGACGCTGCTCAAACCCGGCGGGCAACTGGTGCTCAACGAGGCCACCAGCAACGTCGTCACCGCCACGCTCACCTTCGGTCTGCTCGACGGCTGGTGGCTGCACCGCGACACCGGCCTGCGCCTGCCCGGTTCGCCGCTGCTGTCCGGACCCGGCTGGCGCACCGCGCTCGACCTGGCTGGATTCGCCCGCAGCCGGGCGTTCCCCGCCGACGAGGGGCTCACCCAGCACGTCGTCGTCGCGGAGACCGGCCCGGCCGGGCCGGCGCCCGTCGCCGCACCCACGGCGGAGCCGGCGCCCGCGCCCGTGGCCGAACCGGCGCCCGCGCCGCACGCCGGCGGCGCGGACCGGCTCGTCGAAGCCGCCCGTGACTATGTCAAGGACGCGTTCGTCCAGGTGCTCCAGGTGCCCCGGGACCGGCTGTGGCTGGACGAGACGTACGAGAACTTCGGGGTCGACTCGCTCACCGTGCCCCGCATCGCCGACCTGCTCGCCGAACGCATGGGCGATCTGCCGGCCACTCTGCTGTTCGAACACCCGACCATCCGCGAGGTCGCCGACCACCTGGTCGAGCGGTATCCGGACAGCGTGCGGGCCCTCGTGCCCGACCAGCCCCGGCCCGCGCCCGTCATGGTCACCGAGCGTGCCGGACGGCCGGCGGAGACGGCGCCCGCCGCGGACAACCGGATCGCCGTCATCGGCGTCGCCGGCCGGTACCCGCTCGCCGACGACCTCGACGCGTTCTGGACCAATCTGCGAACCGGGCGGGACTGCATCCGCGAGGTGCCGGCCGGGCGCTGGGATCCGCCGGTGGCGCCCGAGGTGAACGGCACACCGGTCAGCCGGTGGGGTGGCTTCCTCGACCGCATCGACGAGTTCGACCCACGGTTCTTCCAGATGTCGATGCGCGAGGCGGAGCTGACCGACCCGCAGGAGCGGCTGTTCCTGCAGACCGCCTGGCACACCCTTGAGGACGCCGGCTACCCGCGGATCCGGCTCCGGGGCAGCCGCGTCGGCGTCTACGTCGGCGTCATGTACGGCCACTACCAGCTCTTCGAGGACGAGCGCGGCCTGGCCGGCGGGATGGGCTACGCGTCGATCGCCAACCGGGTCTCGTACGCCCTCGACCTGCACGGCCCGAGCCTGGCAGTGGACACCATGTGCTCGTCGTCCCTGACCGCCATCCATCTGGCCTGCGAGGCACTGGCCGGCGGAAGCGCGGACTACGCGCTGGCCGGCGGCGTCAACCTCACCCCGCACCCCCGCAAGTACCGGCAGCTCGCGGCCGGCGGCTTCACCGGCGAGACCGGCCGGTGCCGCAGCTTCGCGGCCGGCGGCGACGGCATGGTTCCCGGCGAGGGCGTCGGCGCGGTCCTGCTCAAACCGTTGGCCGCGGCCGAGCGCGACGGTGACCGCATCCTCGGCGTGATCCTCGGCAGCGCGGTCAACCACGGCGGCAAGACCGGCGGGTACGCGGTGCCCAGCCCCGGCGCCCAGAGCGAGGTCATCACGAGCGCGCTGCGGGCCGCCGGCGTCCAACCGGCCGGCGTGTCGTACGTGGAGGCGCACGGCACCGGCACGGCCCTGGGCGACCCGGCCGAGGTCGCCGGACTGGCCCGGGCGTTCGGCGACCGTCCGGCCGGCTCGATCGCCATCGGCTCGGTGAAGTCGTCCATCGGGCACCTGGAGTCGGCGGCCGGCATCGCCGCCCTGACCAAGGTGCTGCTGCAGATGCGCGCCGGGGAGCTGACGCCGTCACTGCACGCCGAGCAGCTGAACCCGGCCGTCGACTGGGCGAACGTCCCGTTCCGCGTCCAGCGGGAGACGGCGCCGTGGACCGGCCCGCAACCCTTGCGCGCCGGCGTCAGCGCCTTCGGCGCCGGTGGCTCCAACGCCCACCTGGTCGTCGAGCAGTACCGGGCCGAGCCGCGGCCCGGCGTCGCGCCGGTGCCGGCCGTGTTCCCGTTCTCAGGGCGCGACGCGCAGGCGCTGCGCCGGGTCGTCGCGCGGATGCTGAGCCGTCTGCGCGGCGAGCCGGGCGCGACCGGCCTGGCGGAGATCGCCGCGGCCGCCGGGGTGCCGGTCGGCGCCGTCGACGAGCCGCTCGACGAGCTCGGTCTGGACCCCGCCACGATCATGCGGCTGGCCGGGCGGGACACCGCCCTGCACCCCGGTGCCGTGCACAGCGGATCGACCCTGCGACAGCTCGCCGCGGCCCTGCCGGACGCGGCGGACATCGACCTCGGCCGCCTGTCCTGCACGCTGCAGATCGGGCGTGAGGCGATGGCACACCGGCTCGCCGTGGTCGCCCACCGCACGGACGAGCTGATCGACCAGCTCGACGCCTTCCTCGCCGGGCGGCCCGCGGGCTGGACCGGTGTGGTGACCGCGGAACCGGGCGCCCCGGTCGCGCCGAGCGCGGATCCGCACGACACCGCCCGCCGCTGGGTGCACGGCGAGGTGATCGACTGGGCGGGCCCGCCCGGCAGCACGCCGGAACCGCTGTCACTGCCCGGGTACCCGTTCGAGCCGGTCCGCTGCTGGATCCGTGCCGCGGCCCCGTCGGCCGCCACGCCGCCGCCCACCCCGCCGGCCGACTCCTCAAGTTCCGCGCTGACCACCGTGCTGCGGCTGGTCAGCGGGGTCAGCGGCTACCCGGTGACCGACCTGGACCCGGCCGCCTCGTTCCACGATCACGGCTTGGACTCGCTGGCGTTGCTGAGACTGGCCGGTGACGTCTCCGCGGCGTTCGAGGTTCCCGTCGGCCCCGACCAGTTGCTGGCCACCCCGACGGCAGCGTCCCTGGCCGACTGGCTCGCCCGCGAACACCCGCAGGACGTGCCCGCGCACCCCGGGACGCCGGAACCGGACGACCCGGTGGTCATCGTCGGCATGGCCGGGATGCTGCCCGGCTCCACCGACCTGGACGAGTTCTGGGCCGCCCTGGAACGCGGCGGCGACCTGTTCACCGAGGTACCGGCCGACCGGTGGGACGCGGGGGAGCATCACGGCGACCCGGCCGCGCACCCGGAACGCACCCGGGTGACCCGGGCCGGCTTCATCGGCGGCATCGACCGGTTCGACCCGCTGTTCTTCGGCATCTCCCCGCGCGAAGCCCGCTGGATGGACCCGCGCCAGCGGCTGCTGATGCGTACGGTGTGGGCCGCTCTGGAGGACGCGGGCACGGACCCGGGTGATCTGGCCGACAGCGACACCGGGCTCTTCGTCGGCGTCGGCTCCTGCGAGTACGCCGAACTGATCCAGCGCTCCGGCGCCGCCACCGACGCCTACTCGTCGACCGGCCTGGCCCCGTCGATGCTGGCCAACCGCATCTCGTACCAGCTCGACCTGCACGGTCCCAGCGAACCTGTGGACACCGCCTGCTCCAGCTCGCTCGTCGCGCTGCACCGGGCGACGGAGGCGCTGCGCCTCGGACGGTGCGGCACCGTCATCGTCGGCGGCGTCAGCCTGATGCTGTCCCCGGTCACTTTCGCCTCACTGGAACGCGCAGGGATGCTCAGCCCGGACGGCGTGGGCCGGGCCTTCGACGCCGACGCGGCCGGCTACGTACGCGGCGAGGGGGTCGGCGCCGTCGTCCTCAAGCGGCTCAGCCGGGCGCGCGCCGACGGCAACCCGATCCTGGCCGTAGTGCGCGGCACCGCGGTCAACCACGGCGGCCGCGCCAACTCGCTGACCGCGCCGAACCCGCGGGCGCAGGCCGACGTGATCCGGCAGGCCCACCGGGAGGCGGCGGTCGACCCGGCGACGATCGGCTACCTGGAGACGCACGGCACCGGCACGGTCATCGGCGACCCCGCCGAGACCAACGGGCTGCGCGAGGCGTTCGCCGACCTCTACCAGGAGTGGGGTCACGACGCGCCCGACAAGCCGCACTGCGCGCTCGGCGCGCTGAAGAACACCATCGGCCATCTCGAACCGGCCGCCGGCATCGCCGCGGTGCTGCGTGTTCTGCTGTCGATGCGGCACGGCCGGATCAGCGGCGACCCGCACGGTCCGCGGCCGAACCCGCATCTGGGTCTGGAGGGCACCCCGTTCGAACTCGCGACCGGGCCGCGGGAGTGGGCGCCGCCCGCACCGGGGATGCCCCGCCGGGCCGGGGTGAGCGCCTTCGGGTACGGCGGAGTCAACGCACACGTCGTGCTTGAGGAGTACCCGGCCGAAGAGCCGATTCCGGCGCCGGGACCGGTCGTGTTCGTCCTGTCCGCCCGAGACCCCGAACGGCTGCGGGCGTACGCGCGCTCCTTCGCCGACCGGCCGGACCGCTGGGCGCACGACCTGGCGGGCACCGCCTACACGTTGCAGACCGGGCGCGGGGCCCACCCCGAGCGGCTGGCGTTCGTCACCGACTCCGCCGAACACGCCGTCGCCACGCTGCGACGCTTCCTCACCGGTGACACCGCCGGCATGCACACCGGGCGGATCGAGCGGGACGCGGACCGCACTGCGTACGACGGCCACGGCGACGAGGAGACCGCAGCCGCCTGGGCCCGGGGCGCACAGGTGGACTGGCATCGCCGGTGGGCCGCCCCGCCGCGCCGGCGGTCGCTGCCGACCTACCCGTTCGCGCCGGAACGGCACTGGTTCACCGAGGGCACGACGGCCCGGCCGGTCAGCTGTTTCACGGCGACCTGGCAGGACGAGCCGGTCCCGGCGGCCGGCGAGCACCCGGGCCGGGTGCTGGTCCTGGGCGATCTGCCGGTGCCCGGCGCGGTGCACGTCCACGCCGGCACGGAGTACCGCGACGAGGGCTCGGTGATCACCATCCGGCCCGGCGAGCAGGACGACTACGCACGGCTGCTCGCCGAGACACCGGCCCGGATCGTCCACCAGTGGCCGCTGCTCGCACCCGACCGCGACGACCTGGGGATCGAGGCGATGTTCCGGATCGCGAAGGAGCTGACGGCCGGCGGCGCCCGTACCCCGATCCGGATCCAGGTGCTGGCGCCGGAGGACGCGCTCGCCGAGGCATGGGGCGGGTTCGACGCGTCGTTGCGGGCCGCGCTGCCGGGCACGACGTTCAGCGTCGTCCGGGTCGACGGTGCGGGCGACACCTCCGCGTTGCTCGCCGAGATCGCCGCGCACCGGCTGTCGAGCCCGGCCGTGCGGCTGTCGGCGTCGGGCCGGACGGTGCGGACGCTGAGCGAGATCCCCGCCCGCCCGGTGCTGCCCTCGCCGCTGCGTGACGGCGGTGTCTACCTGATCACCGGAGGCCTCGGCGGGCTGGGTGTGCTGCTGGCCCGGACGCTGCTGTCACGGGGCGCCCGGGTGGCGCTGACCGGCCGCTCGCCGGCTGCCGAGCGGGCCGAGCAGCTGGCGGAGCTGCGCGCGCACGGCACCGTCGAGTACTACCAGGCGGCCGTGGAGGACCGCACCGCGATGACCCGCGTCGTGGCCGGGGTGATCGCCGCCCTGGGCAGCCTCGACGGGGTGTTCCACCTGGCCGGCACCGCGTCGCGCACCCCGCTTCCCGGCAAGGACGTCGACGAGCTGCGGGAGCACCTGCGCGCCCGGATCACCGGCACCAGGGTGCTCGACGAGGTCACCCGCGATCTGCCGCTGGACATGTTCGTGCTCTACTCGTCGCTGGCCGGGCAGCTCGGTGACTACGGCCTGGTGGACTACGCGGTCGGCGCCCGCTACCTCGACGGGTTCGCGGACTTCCGGGAACGGCAGCGTCTCGCCGGCCGCCGGCACGGCCGTACCGTGTCGGTGGACTGGCCGATGTGGCGCGCCGGCGGCATGCACGTGGACACCGAGGACGAGCGCCGCTACCTGGCTGGCACCGGCTTCCGCTACCTGGAGACGGTCGAGGGCGAGCAGATGCTCGACCTGGCGCTGCGCCTGGACCGCCCGCAGGTGGCCGTCCTGCCCGGTGACCCGGCCCGGATGCGCGATCTGGTCGCCGGGATGCGCCTGCGCGACGACGGCGTGCCGGTCCTCCCGGCGCCGCCGCGGCCTGTCGCGCCGGCCGCCGCCGTCTCCCCGGAACTGGCCACACAGGTCCGGGAGCTGATCGGCGAGATCCTCGGGATCGCCCCGACCGCTCTCGACCCGGACGCCGGTTTCGGCGAGTACGGTCTGGACTCCTTCGGCCTGCAGAACCTGGCCGCGGCGCTGGCCACCCGCTACGACGTGACCGTGCCGACGACGACGCTGTTCGGTGCCAACACGATCACCAAGCTCGCCGCGCACCTGGCGGACGAGCTGCCCCCGGCGGCCCCGGTCGCTCCGCAAGCCGATTCCGCGTCCGCGTCCGCGTCGTCCGAGTCCGCGTCGTCCGAGTCCGCGACCGCGCCCGCGCCGGCCGAGTCCGGCCCCGCGTGGTCCGAGTCGGCACCCGCCCCCGCACTCGCACCGGCCGAGCCCACGCCCGCACCGGTGTCCGTGCCGCATGGCGTGTCCGTGCCCGCGAGCGGCTCGCGGTCCGCGGATCCGGTCGGTCACGAGCCGATCGCGATCATCGGCCTGGCCGGGCGGCTGCCCGGCGCCGACGACCTCGAATCGTTCTGGCGGCACCTCGCCGACGGCCGGGACCTGATCACCGAGACGCCCGCCGACCGATGGGACTGGCGGGAGGTCGCCCGCCGCTTCGGCGGCACCGCGCGCTGGGGCGGTTTCCTGACCGGCGTGGACCACTTCGACCCGCTGTTCTTCCGCATCTCACCGGCCGAGGCGCAGGTCATGGACCCGCAGCACCGCCTCTTCCTGGAGCACACCTGGGCCGCGCTGGAGGACGCCGGGTGCCGCCCGGACCGGCTCGCGGGCGGCCGGGTGTGCGTCTTCGCCGGGGTGCAGTTCACCGACTACGAGTCGATGGTGCTGCGCGGCGAGCACGTCAACGCGCACGCCGGCACAGGTCTGGCCCGCACCATGCTGGCCAACCGCATCTCGTACCTGCTCGACCTGCGTGGCCCGAGCGAGAGCGTCGACACCGCCTGCTCCAGCTCGCTGGTCGCCCTGCACCGCGCCGTGCGGTCGCTGCGCGCGGGGGAGAGCGACCTGGCCATCGCCGGTGGGGTGAGCCTCGTGCTGTCCCCGCAGACCGTGGTCGCCGGCAACCAGCTCGGCGTGCTCGCGCCCGATGGCCGGTGCAAGGCGCTCGACGAGCGGGCCGACGGATACGTCAAGGGCGAGGGTGTCGGCGTCGTCGTCCTCAAGACGCTGTCGAGGGCCCTCGCCGACGGCGACCGTGTGCACGCGGTCATCCGCGGCAGCGCGGTCAACCACGGCGGCCGCGCCTCGTCGCTCACCTCACCGAACCCGCTCGCGCAGGCGGAGCTGCTGGTCGAGGCATATCGGGACGCGGATGTGCCGATCGAGACGGTGTCCTACGTCGAGCTGCACGGCACCGGCACCGCCCTGGGCGACCCGGTCGAGATCGACGGCCTGATCCGCGCCCATCGCACGCTGGCCGCCGGGCCCGCGGTCACCTGCGGCATCGGCACGGTCAAGAGCAACATCGGGCACCTGGAGCCCGCTGCGGGCATAGCCGGCGTGATCAAGGTGGTGCTGGCCATGCGTCACCGGCAGCTGCCGCCGACTCTGCATCTGTCCCGGCTCAACCCGCTGATCGAGCTGGACGGCACCCCGTTCGAGCCGGTCCGCGAGACCCGGCTGTGGGCGCCGAACGACGCCGACGGCACGCCCGTGCCGCTGCGCGCCGGGGTCAGCTCGTTCGGCTTCGGCGGGGTCAACGCCCACGTCGTCCTGGAGGAGCCGCCCGCAACGTCCGCGCCGGCGGAGTCGGCCGGGCCGGAGATCTTCCTGCTGTCGGCGCGGGACGAGGCCGCCCTGCACCGGTACGCCCAGGCACACTGGACCTTCCTCGGCGACCAGCAGCCCGCGCTCTCCTCACTCGCCCACACCTCGCAGGTGGGCCGGGTTCCGATGCCGGTGCGCCTGGCGCTGGTCGTCACGTCCGTGACCGAATTGCGGGACCGGCTGGCCGCCTTCCTGGCCGGCGACATCGAGGCGACCACCGTGACCGGCGCCCACGACTGGCTCACCGAGCCGGAGGGCGTCGGCTACCTGCGCCGGCTTGCCCGGGAGGGGCGGCTCGACCGGATCGCCCGGCTCTGGCAGGACGGTGCGACCGTGGACTGGGCCGCGCTGCGCACCGATCGGCCCGCCCTGACCTCCCTGCCGACATACCCGTTCGCACGGGAACGGCACTGGCTGACGAGCCCGTCCGCCCCGCCGCCGCAGGACGATGCGCGACGCCTGCTGGTCAAGGCGTGGGAACCGGCGCCGGCGTCGTCCGGGCCGGCGCCGCACGCACCGGTGGTCCTGGTCCGGACCGAGACCGAGGCGCTGGCGACGGCGGCGTTCGGGGACGCGGCCCGGGTGGTCCGCCTGGACGACACGGACGAGGAGACCGGTCTGCGGGCCGCCGCGTCGATCGGCCGGGCGCCGGTCGTGATCGACCTCGTCGACCTGTCCGCGGTGCCGGTGTCCGACGTACGCGTCGACTGGGCCCGCATCGTGCTGGCCCGCGAGCTGATCGCGGCGAACCGGACCGCCGGCTTCGCGTATCTGCACATGACCCAGGGACTGGTGTCCTTCCGCGCGCACAACCCGACGCTCCGAGGAGCGGCGTTCGCGGGGCTGGCCCGGATGCTCTCCGCCGAGTACCGCGGGGTGTTCGCCCGTACCGTCGACGTCGACGTCATGGATCCGGACGCGCTGCGGGCCGTGGTCGCCGCGGAGCTGGCGGCGACCGACCCGGTCACCGAGGTGTGCGTGCGTGACGGCGCCCGGTACACGCCGGCGCTGCGTCCCACCGGCAACTCCCCGGCGTCCGCCCGGTGGTCGGCCGATCTCGCCGGACGGCCGGTGGTGATCACCGGCGGGACCGGCGCGCTCGGCCGCCTGCTGGCCGCCGAGCTCGTCGAGCGGGGAGCGGACCGGCTGGTCCTGCTCGGGCAGTCCCCGCTGCCCGCCCGCGAGGACTGGGCGGAGCTGCTGGCCGCGCCCGACACCGATCCGGCGCTGGCGGCCCGGCTGCGCGACCTCACCGCGCTCGAACGCCCCGGGGTGCGCCTGCTGATCGAGAGCGTCCCGCTGGAGCGCGCCCGGGAGGTGCTGGGCCGGATCCGCCAGGAGTGGGGACCGATCGCCGGGATCGTGCACTGCGCCGGTCTCGGTGTGATGACCGACCCGGCCTTCGTCGGCAAACGCACCGCCGACATGCGGCGGGTGCTGGAACCGAAGACCACCGGCCTGCAGGCGCTGCTGGACGCGTGTGCGGACGACCCGCTGCGCTTCGTGGTGCTGTACTCGTCGGTCGCCGGTCAGGTGCCCGCGCTGGCGGCCGGGATGAGCGACTACGCGCTGGCCAACTCGGTGCTGGACCGGGTGGCCGAGTACCGGAGCGCCACCGGCACCGACACGCCGGTCTTCCGGTCGGTGCAGTGGCCGAGCTGGCAGGCGGCCGGCATGCCGGAGGCGGACACCCCGGCGTACCGGGAGCTGGGGCTGCGGACGCTCAGCCCGCGGGACGGCGTGGCGCTGCTGGACGCGGCGCTGGCCGGGCCCGACCCGGTGGTGCTGCCGTGCCTGGTGGACACCACCCGGTTCGACGCCGGCGCCCTCCTGACGGTCGCCACACCCGAGGCCCGCGCGCCGGTCGCCACCCCCGAGGCCCCCGCGCCGGTCGCCGCCGCGGACACGCCCACGGCGTACGGGACCCGGACCGGTGACGGCGTGCGAAGGCTCACCGAGGTCTTCGCGGCGACGTTGCGCCTGGACGCCACGCAGATCCGGCCCGACGCCGACTTCGCCGACCTCGGTGTGGACTCCATCATGATCGCCCAGCTGCTCGCCGCGCTGGAACGTGACCTCGGGGTGGTCGCCGAACCGTCGGCGCTGCTGGAGAACCCGACCATCGCCCAACTGGCCGCCGCCCTCGACGATCAGCTGCCGGATCAGCCGGTGCCCGAGGAGCCGGAGCCGGTGCGCCCGCCGGAGCCGGTGCGTTCACCGGAGCCGCACCTCCCGAGGAGAGAGCAGCCGGAGCGGGGCATCGCGGTGGTGGGCATCGCCGCCCACTTCCCCGGAGCGTCCGACCACGCCACGTTCTGGCGCAACCTGGTCGGCGGCGTGGACTCGGTGACCGAGGTGCCGCCGTCGCGCTGGGATGCCGATCGTTTCTGGCACCCGACCCCGCAGCCCGGCAGGACCGTCAGCAAGTGGGGCGGATTCCTGGACGCCATCGAGGACTTCGACCCGGACTTCTTCCGGCTCGACCCGGCCGGTGCCGCCCATGTCGACCCGCTGGTGCGGCAGTTCCTCGAAGCCGGAGCGGAGTGCCTGGCCGACGCGGGCCTGACACCCGCCGATGTGGCCGGTCGCCGGGTCGGGGTCTTCGCCGGCGCCCGGGCGGCGAACTTCGGCGCCCACCATGCCGCCGCGACGACCCACTCGATCAGCGGCATGGCGCAGAACTTCATCGCCGCCCACCTCTCGCACTACCTCGACGTGCGCGGCCCCGCCGTGGTGGTCGACAGCGCCTGCTCCTCGGCGCTGGTCGCGGTGCACCTGGCCGCGCAGAGCCTGCGCACCGGCGAGTCCGACCTGGTGATCGCCGGCGGCGTCGAGATCCTGCTCGACGAGGTGCCGTTCGTCGGCATGAGCGGCGCCGGGGCGCTGTCGCCCAGCGGCCGGTGCCACACCTTCGACGAGCGCGCCGACGGCATCGTCCTCGGCGAGGGCGTCGGCGCCCTGCTGCTCAAGCGGGTCGAGGACGCGATCCGCGACGGCGACCGGGTGTACGCGGTGATCGAGGGCAGCGCCGTCAACAACGACGGCCGCACCATGGGCATCACCACGCCGAACCCCCGGGCGCAGCGCGAGGTCATCGAGTCCGCGCTCGCCGCGGCCGAGGTGTCCCCGGCGCAGCTCGGTTACGTCGAGGCGCACGGCACCGGCACCATGATCGGCGACCCGATGGAGCTGAAGGCGCTCACCGAGGTCCTGCGCCGAGCCACCGACGAGGTCGGGTTCTGCGGTGTGGGCAGCGTGAAGACCAACATCGGGCACACGCTCAGCGCGGCCGGGATCGCCGGCCTGATCAAGGTGGTGCTGTCGGTGCACCACGGGCAACTGCCGCCGACCCTGCACTGCGCGACGCTCAACCGGCGCTTCGCGTTCGACCGGTCACCGCTGTTCCCGGTCCGCGAGCTGTGGGACTGGACCGGGCGGGACGGCGTACGCCGGGCCGGGGTCAGCTCGTTCGGCTTCGGCGGCACGAACGCCCACATGGTGGTGCGCCAGGCCCCGGACGGCTACGTCCCGCGGCGCGAACCCCTGGACCCGCCGCGGTATCGGCGGCGCCGGTTCTGGTTCGACGTGCCGGTGCCGGCCTCAGCCAACGGCAACGGGCGCCACGACGGCCCGACGCCGCCGGCGCCGTTCTTCCAGATCCAGTTCTGATGCGCGGGGGAGAGAACCTGATGGACTCCTTGGACGGGCTGACCTGTACCGTCGTGATCCGGGGCAGCGACCCCGTGCTGCGCGACCACCGTGTGCACGGCACCCGGATCCTGCCCGGGGTGTCGTTTCTCGACATCATCCTGCGGGTGGTGCGAGCCCGGGGCGCCGATCCCGGCGGTGTCGAGCTGCGCCGCGTGCTGTTCCGCAACCCGGTCGCCGCCGGGCCGGACTTCGACACCGAGCTGACGCTGCGCTTCACCCGCGACGACGGGCACTTCCGGGTGTCGGTCACCGGCACCCGCCGCCCCTCCGGGCAGAGCGAACCGGTCCTGGACTGCCAGCTGTACCTGGGCCTGCCGTTCCCGCATCGCCGACGGGACCTGGAAGCCCTGCGCGCCGCCGCACGGCAGACCGTCGACATGGCCGACCTGTACACGACGGTCCGCGCGACCGGTATCGAGCACGGCGAGTTCATGCGGGCCGTCGGCACCCTGCACGCCGGGCCGGACGAACTGCTCGCGGACCTCTCGCTGAGCGCCCAGGCCGCCGAGTACGCCGAGTACTTCCACCTTCATCCCGCGGCGCTGGACTCCTCGACGCTGCTGCCCACCCAGTTCGCCGAGGCCGTGCCGGGCGACGAGGCACGCCCGTACATCCCGATGCTGATCGAATCGGTCCGGGCCGCGGGACCGCTGGACTCGCAGACCCTGGTGCACGCCACCCCGCCGCGCCCGGCCGGGCCCGACGGCGACCTGACCACGTGTGACCTGGAGTTCCACGCCCCGGACGGGACCGTCGTCGCCTGGCTGCACGGCCTGACCTCCAAACGGATCCGGGATGCCGCGGCGATCACCCGTCTCGAGGCACGCCCCCCGGCAGCGCAGGACGCCGACCGGATCGTTCGTGAGCTGATCGAGGCGAGGACCGGCCGCGCCGACTTCGACGAGACGGCCGGGTTCTACGAGCTCGGCCTGGACTCGACGGCGCTGCTGGGTATCGCCGCCGACCTGGAACGGATCTTCGGCGTCGACTTCTCCCCGACCCTGCTGTTCGAGCACAACACGTTCACCCTGCTGGCCGAACACCTGCGACAGCACGAGGTCGTGGCGGTCCCGCCCGCGGAACCGGTGACCGAGACGACCGCCGAGACCGAGGTGCCCGCCGAGGCGGTGTGGTTCGAGACGTCCTGGCACACGGCCGCGCTGCCGCCCGCAGCGCCTGCGGCGCACTGGGTCACGGCCGGCGCGCACACCCGGACGGACTGGCCGTCCGCGCTCGCGGACACCGCCGCGACCGGTGTGCTGTGGCAGCCCGCCGATCCGGCCGACCTCACCGGTGAGGCGGTCGCGCTGAGCGAGTTCCTGGCGGCCGCGATCCGCGCGGGGCGGAACACCCTGCGGCTGGTCTGCCACGTCGAGGACGACGACGCGCCGGTCACCGCTGTCGCCGGTCTGTTCCGCACCGCGGTGCGGGAGAACCCGGGCATACGGGCCGCGGTGGTCCGTTCGCCGCGCCGGACCGACGCACTGGCCGAGCTGGCCGCCGGGGCACCCGACGTAGAGGTGCGCTACACGCACGGCACCCGCCGGATCCGGCTCGCCCGGCCCATGCCGGCACCGGCGGACCGGGCGTCGCTGCGAGAGCGCGGTGTCTACCTGATCACCGGAGGGCTCGGCGGGGTCGGGCTGGCCCTGGCCCGGCATCTGGCCCGGTCGGTACATGCCCGGCTCGTCCTGGGCGGCCGCACCCCGGCCGACCCGTCCGTGACCGCCGAGCTGACAGCCCTCGGCGCCGAGGCGGTCACCGTGGTGATGGACGTGACCCGCGCAGACGACGTGGACCGGGCGGTACGCACCGCGGTGGACCGCTTCGGCGTGCTGCACGGGGTGGTGCACGCCGCCGGCGTGCTGCGCGACGGGTTGCTGGCGGGGAAGAAAGCCGATGACGTACGGGCGGTGCTCGCCCCCAAGGTCGACGGTACCCGTCACCTCGAGGCAGCCACCCGGCGCCTGAGCCTGGACTTCCTGGTGCTCTGCTCGTCCACTGCCGGCACCTGGGGCAATCCGGGTCAGGCCGACTACGCGTGTGCGAACGCGTTCCTGGACCTGTTCGCCGGCACCCGCCCCGACATCGTGTCGGTGGGCTGGCCGGCCTGGGCGGAAGGCGGCATGCCGGTCGACGACGCCGCGCTGCGCCGGATGGGCCTGCGGGGGCTGGAGACCCCCGCCGCCGTCGACGTGCTGCTGGCCGCCGTGGGCAGCGGCCGCTCCCACGTCGTGGTCCTGAACGGGGACGCGGCCCGGATCGCGGCCGAGTTCACCCCGCCGGAGGCGGACCCCGAGCCGGTCGGCGCCGACGACGACGCGATCGCCGTGGTGGGCATCAGCGGCCGTTACCCGATGGCCCGCGACATCGACGAGTTCTGGGCGAACCTGCGCGACGGCCGTGACTGCGTCAGCACGGTGCCCGCCGACCGATGGGATCACGCGGCGATCTACTCCGAAGACCGTCGGACGCCCGGACGCTCCTACGGCAAATGGGGTGGATTCATTTCGGGGGTGGATGAGTTCGACGCGGGGTTCTTCCACATCTCGCCGAACGAGGCGGCCGTGCTGGACCCGCAGGAGCGGCTGTTCCTGCAGGAGGCGTGGCACGCGTTCGAGGAGGCCGGCCATGCGCCGTCGGCCTGGCGCGGCCGGTCTGTCGGCGTGTTCGCCGGGGTGATGTACAACCAGTACCAGTTGTACGGCGTCGGTGCGGAGCCAGGCCCGGTGCCCTCGTCGTTCAGCGCGTCGATCGCCAACCGGGTGTCGTACTTCCTGGACCTGCGCGGACCGAGCATCGCCCTGGACAGCATGTGCTCGTCCTCGCTGACCGCGCTGCACCTGGCCGTCGAGGCCATCCGCCGGGGGGAGTGCGAGGCGGCCCTGGCCGGTGGCGTCAACCTGGCCGTGCACCCGAACAAGTACCTGCTGCTGAGCCAGTCCTCCTTCTTGTCCACCGACGGGCGTTGCCGCGCCTTCGGCGAGGGCGGGGACGGCTACGTGCCCGGCGAGGGAGTCGGCGTGGTGCTGCTGCGCCCGCTGCGCGACGCGCTGCGCGACGGCGACCACGTGCACGCCGTCATCCGCGGTACCGCGGTCAACCACGGCGGCCGCACCGCCGGGTTCTCCGTGCCGAACCCGGCATCGCAGGCCGCCCTGATCGCCGGGTCGCTGCGGCGCGCCGCGGTCGACCCCGCCCACCTCGGCTATCTGGAGGCGCACGGCACCGGCACCAGCCTCGGCGACCCGATCGAGGTCGCCGCGCTGGAAGAGGCCTTCGACCGGATCGGTGCCGGCCAGGGCCCCTGGCCGATCGGGTCGGTCAAGTCGAACATCGGGCATCTGGAGTCCGCGGCCGGCGTCGCGGCGCTCACCAAGGTCGTACTCCAACTGCGCCATCGGGAACTCGTGCCGTCATTGCACGCCGACCCGCTGACCAGCGCGGTGCGGTGGGAGACCGCACGGTTCCGGGTACAGCGCGAACGGGCGCCGTGGCCGGGACGCGCGGACGTGCCGCGAACCGCGGCGATCAGCTCTTTCGGTGCCGGCGGGGCCAACGCGCACGTCGTCCTCGCCGAGTGGCCGGCGTCGCCGGCCGTGCCGGAACCGGCCGAGCCGCGGCTGTTCGTGGTGTCCGCCCGGGACACCGCCCGCCTCGACGAGAGCGTGGCCCGGCTGCTGACGCACCTGGAGGGCGCCGGCGGGGACGTGGCCGCGGTCGTGACCGCGCTGCTGACCGAGGTCGGTGCGACCGCGGCACGGCCCGACGAGCCGTTCGCCGAACTGGGCCTGGACTTCCCGCAACTGGCCGACCTCACCCACCGCGTCCAGGCGGTGTTCGGAACCCGCCCGGCGATCGACGGAGAGACCACCGCCGAGGGCCTGGCCGCCGCCCTGACCACGGCCGCCGTCGCGGTGGATCCGGCGGCGCTGGCGTACACGTTGTGGTCCGGGCGTGAGCACCTGGACGAGCGGCTCGCCGTCGTGGCCACGACCTCCGCCGAACTCGTGACGGCGCTGCGCACCGGGGCCGGCTGCCATCGGGGCCGCCGGCGGAAACCGGCCGCTGCGGTGACCGGTGACGACCTCGACGCGCTTGCCGCCGCCTGGGTCACCGGGGCCGAGATCACCCCGCCCATGCCGGTGCGAGCGCGCCGACTGTCGCTGCCCGGCTACCCGTTCGCCCGGGACCGGCACTGGGTGACCACCGGCACGGACCCCGGCCGGCCGCGGGCCGACCTGGTGGAGCTGCCCGGCGGGCACGTGCTGTCGGCCAGGATCTCGCGGGACGGCGACGCCTGGCTGGCCGACCACGCAGTCGACGGGGCCACGCCGGTGCCCGGCACGTTCTTCGCCGACCTGGCCCTGCAGGCCGGCGCCCGGCTCGGCCGGCCGGTCGTGGCCGAGCTGGTGATCGAGGCGCCGCTGCCGTTCGGCGACACCGACCTGCGGCTCACCGCGGCCCGGCCCGGCGACGACGGGCGGTGCGCCTTCGAGGTGCACGCCCGCGCTGCCGGAGAACCGGCCTGGACCCGGCACGCGACGGGCGCGCTCGCCCCCGCCGGTGGCCTCACGACCGAGCCGCCACCGCTGCCCGGCGACGCCGAGGAGCTCGACCTCAACGGGTTCTACGACCGGCTGTCCGGCTACGGTCCCGCCTTCCAGGGGCTGCGCCGCGCCTGGCGGGCCGGCGACACCGTGTACGCGGACGTCACCGTGCCCGGCGGTGACGCCGGCCCGTACGCCGTGCACCCGGTTCTTCTCGACGCGGCGCTGCACACGGTGGCTCTCGGCGGATTCGTCCCCGACGGCCGGGCTCACCTGCCGTTCGCCTGGTCCGCGATCCGGGTCGCGGCGAGCGGCGCGGTCGCCGCGCGGGCCTGCGTCGCCCCGGTCCGGCCCGGTGTCGTTTCGGTGCGGCTCACCGATGCTGCCGGCGGGCTGGTCGCCTCGGTGGACGCGGTGACCCTGCGCCCCGGCGGAGCCCCGGCCGACCCGCTGTACCGCGTCGACTGGGTGCCCCTCGACGACATCGGTCCCGGCTCGCCCGGCCGGTACGCCGTCGTGGGCCCGGACCGGGACGGCATCGGCGTCGCGCTCACCGCCGCAGGCGTGACCGTGACCCGAGCCGACACTCCGACGGCGCTGACCGAACCCGCCGAGGTGGTGATCGTGCCGGTCGCCGCGACGGGGACGTCGGCGTCCGCCGCGTTCGAGCTGACCTGTGATGTCCTCGCCCAGGCGCGGCACTGGCTCGGCGAGACCCGCTTCGGCGGCGCCCGCCTGGTCTTCGTCGCCACCGATCCGGGCCCGGCCACGGCCGCCGCATGGGGGCTGCTGCGCTCGGCGCAGTCCGAGCACCCCGGCCGCTTCGGTCTCATCGAGCTGTCCGGGACGGACGCGGCGCAGGTCCTGCCGCGGGCCCTGGCCACCGGCGAGCCGCAGCTGGCGGTCCGCGACGGGCGGGTGCTGGCGGCCCGCCTGGTGCGCGCCCCGGCCACCGAGGCGCCGCCGCCGCGCCGGCCGGGCACGCTGCTCGTCACCGGCGGCAGCGGTGGCCTCGCCACCCCGGTGGTACGTCACCTGATCGCCCGGCACGGATTCACCGACGTGCTCCTGGTCAGCCGCAGTGGGCGCGTCCCCACCGGCCTCTCCGGGCTGAACGCGCGGATCGAGCCGGTCGCCTGCGACCTCGGTGACCGGGAAGCGCTGGCCGCGCTGCTGGCCGGCCGGACGATCGGCACCGTGGTGCACGCCGCCGGGGTGCTCGACGACGGCGTGGTGACCGCGCTGGACACCGGCCGGCTGGAGACCGTGTGGCGGGCCAAGGCCGATGGCGCCCACCACCTCCACGAGCTCTTGCCCGAGGCCGAGCTGGTGTTCTTCTCCTCGGCGGCCGGCGTGCTCGGCGGGCCCGGCCAGGGCAACTATGCCGCGGCCAACGCGTATCTGGACGCGCTGGCCCGGCACCGGGTCGCGGCAGGCGGCCGGGCGGTCTCGGTGGCCTGGGGGCCGTGGGACCTTGACGACGGTATGACCGCCGACCGCGAACGGCTGGCCCGCGCCGGCCTCGCACCGCTGACGGCCGAGGCGGGACTGCGCCTGCTGGACGCCGCCCTGGCCGGTACGGAACCCGAGGTGGTCGCGCTGCGGTGGGGCCCGGACACCCCGACGGCCGTACCCCCGATACTGCGCGGCCTGCTGAGCGCCGCACCGGCAGTCGTCGCCGACCCGGGCCTGGCCGGGCTGGGATCCGCAAAGCTGCGCGCCCGCCTCTCCGGCCTGGTCCGCGGCGAGGCCGCGGCCGTGCTCGGCTACGCCGGTGCCGCCGCGATCGACCCGGGACGCTCCTTCCAGGAGCTGGGTTTCGACTCCCTGAGCTCGGTGGAGTTCCGCAACCGCCTCGGCGCGGCGCTCGGCCTGACGCTGGAGGCGACCCTCGTCTTCGACCATCCCACCCCCGGCGACCTGGTGGAGCACCTCGCCGGACGGTTCGACGACGACACCGGCGGGGCCGACGACCTGCCGGCGCTGTTCGCCGACTTCGACCGCCTCGCCGCCGGCCTGACCGAGGCGGCCACCGACGAGGTGTTTCGCGGCCGGGTGGTGCAACGGGTGCGTGAACTGCTCACCGCCCTGAGCCCGGAGACCGCCGAGGCGCCCCTGGACGTGTTCGCCACCGCCACCGACGACGAGGTGTTCGCCCTGATCGACGCCGAGCTCGGCAGCCCCGTACCCGATCAGGAGGACCGATGAGCAGCGAGGACAAACTCCGTGACTACCTGCGCCGTGTCACCGCGGAGTTGCAGGCCACCCGCCGGCGGCTGCGGGAGGCGGAGAGCCGGTCCGCCGAGCCGATCGCCCTGGTCGGCATGGCCTGCCACTACCCGGGCGGCGTCGAGTCGCCCGAGGACCTCTGGTCGCTGGTCGCCGAGGGCCGCGACGGCATCACGGGATTCCCCCGCGACCGCGGCTGGGATGTGGACGGGCTGTATCACCCCGACCCCGACCACCCCGGCACCTCCACGGTCCGTGACGGCGGATTCCTGCACGACGCCCCGGCCTTCGACGCCGGCTTCTTCGGCATCTCGCCGAAGGAGGCGCTGTACACCGACCCGCAGCAGCGGCTGATCCTGCAGACCTCGTGGGAGGCGGTGGAGCGGGCCGGCCTCGACCCGGCGGCGCTGCGGGACACCCGTACCGGGGTGTTCACCGGGGTGATGCACCACGACTACCACGGCGCCCAGGGCGGCGGCAGCGTCGTGTCCGGACGGGTCGCGTACCAGCTCGGGCTGCGCGGCCCGGCCGTCACCGTGGACACCGCATGCTCGTCGTCGCTGGTCGCCCTCCACCAGGCGGTCCGCGCCCTGCAACGCGGCGAATGCGACATGGCGCTGGTCGGCGGTGTCACCGTGATGGCTACGCCGAGCGCGTTCGTCGAGTTCAGTCGGCAGCGCGGGCTCGCCCCGGACGGGCGGTGCAAGCCCTTCGCGGCGGCCGCCGACGGCACCGCCTGGTCCGAGGGCGTCGGCGTGCTGGTGCTGGAACGGCACTCCGCCGCGGTGGCGGCCGGCCGCCGGGTGCACGCGAGCGTCCGCGGCGTCGCGGTCAACTCCGACGGGGCCAGCAACGGCCTGACCGCCCCGAACGGCCCCGCGCAGCGCCGCGTGATCCAGGACGCCCTAGTCGACGCCGGCCTCACCCCGGCCCAGGTCGCGGCGGTGGAGGCGCACGGCACCGGCACCCCGCTGGGCGACCCGGTCGAGGCCCAGGCGGTGCTCGCGGTGTACGGCGGAGACCGCCCGCGACCGCTGTGGCTGGGCTCGATCAAGTCCAACCTCGGGCACACCCAGGCCGCGGCGGGCGTTGCCGGGATCATCAAGATGGTGATGGCCATGCGGCACGGGGTGCTGCCGCGCACGCTGCACCTGGACCGGCCCACGCCGTACGTGGACTGGTCGGCCGGAGCGGTCGAGCTGCTGGCCGAGCCGGTGCCGTGGCCGGCCGGCGACGAACCGCGCCGCGCGGCCGTCTCGTCCTTCGGCGTCAGCGGCACCAACGCGCACGTCATCCTCGAGGAGCCCGCAGCGGCCGCCCCGACACCCGGCACCGAGCCCGCAGAGTCGTGGCCGTGTGCCTGGGCCGTGTCCGGCCGGTCGCCCGCCGGGCTGCGCGCCCAGGCCGCCGCGCTCGCCGCCGCGCTCGCCGCCCGGCCCGACCAGGACCCGCGGGACGTCGCCTCGTCCCTGGTCGAGACGCGGACCGCGCACGAGCACCGGGCCGTGGTGTGCGCCGACGACCGTGACGGACTGCTGACCGGTCTCGCCGACGTCGCCGCCGGACGGCCGTCACCGACGGTGGTGGAGGGCGTCACCGGAGCGCCCGGTCCGGTGGCCTTCCTCTTCCCCGGCCAGGGATCGCAGTGGCGGGAGATGGCGGTGCGGCTGCTGGAGAGCAACACAGCCTTCCGGGACCGGATCGCCGAGTGCGAGGCCGCGCTCGCGCCGTACGTCGACTTCGAGCTGACCGCCGTCCTGCGCGGCGAGCAGGACTACGACCGGGTCGACATCGTGCAGCCGGTGCTGTTCGCGATGATGGTGGCCCTGGCCGAGGTGTGGCGTTCGGTGGGCGTGACCCCGGCCGCGGTCGCCGGCCACAGCCAGGGCGAGATCGCCGCCGCGTACGTCGCCGGTGCGCTGACCCTGCCGGACGCCGCCCGGGTGGTGGCGCTGCGCAGCCAGGCGCTGGTGGAGCTGTCCGGCCTCGGCGGCATGATGTCGGTGGCGCTGTCCGCCGAGCAGGTCCGCGAACGTCTGCATGCCTGGGGCGGGCGGCTGTCGCTGGCCGCGGTCAACGGCACGTCCTCGGTCGTGGTCTCCGGTGACGGTGACGCCCTGGACGAGCTGCTCGCCGAGCTGGAGGCCGAGGGGGTACGGGCCCGTCGGGTGGACGTGGACTACGCCTCGCACAGCGCGCACGTGGAACGCGTACAGGAGAGGGTCCGCGCCGCGCTGGCCCCGGTGGTCCCGCGCCCGCCGGCCGTACCGTTCTTCTCCTCGGTCGAGGGCCGGTGGATCGACGGCGACGACGCGTTCGACGCCGACTACTGGTACCGCAACCTGCGCGAACCGGTCCGTTTCGACGAGGCCGTCACCGCACTCGCCGGCCACGGCTGCACCACGCTGCTGGAGGTCAGCCCGCACCCCGTGGTGGCCACCGGCGCCCAGGAGACGGTGGATGCGATCGGCGCCGAGGTCGCCGTCCTGCACACGCTGCGCCGCGACGAGGGCGGACCGGACCAGCTGGTCCGGGCGCTGGCGCAACTGCATGTGCAGGGGGTCCGTCCGGACTGGTCCGCGGTGTGGCCCGGGGCCCGGCCGGTCGAGTTGCCCACCACCGCGTTCGTGACCGAGCGGTACTGGCTGCCGGCCGGCGGCGGAGACCCGTCCGCCCTGGGCCTGGACGCCGTCGAGCATCCGGTCCTGCGGGCCGCCGTGCCCGGGGCCGACCGGCTCGTGCTGACCGGACGGCTGTCGGCCGCCACCCACCCGTGGCTGGCCGACCACACCGTCGAGGGGCATGTCGTGCTCCCCGGCGCCGCCATGGTGGACCTGGTGTCCCGGGCCGGTGACGAGGCCGGGTGCCCGGTGATCGACCAGCTGACCCTGCTCGTCCCGGTCGTGGTGCCGGAGGACGCCGAGGTCCGGCTGCGGATCGAGGCCGGCGAGCCCGGTACGGACGGGTCACGGGACGTGACCGTGCAGGGCCGGGTCGGTGCCGGTGGCTGGACCCTGCACGCCACCGCCGTCCTCACGCCCGGCGGTGACCCGCCGCCGCCCGCGGCGACCGCCTGGCCACCGGCCGGCGCCGAGCCGCTCGACGTGGACGAGCTGTACGAACGGCTGGACAGCGCCGGACTGCGGTACGGGCCGGTGTTCCGCGGCGTCCGCGCACTGTGGCGCGACCGGGCCGGGGACCTGTACGCCGAGGTCGCCCTGCCCGGCGCCGAGCCGGGCGGGTTCGGCGTCCACCCCGCGCTGCTGGACGCCTGTCTGCACCCGCTGGCGCTCAGCGACCTCCGTGCCGGGGCGCAGGACCGGCCCGCGCTGCCGTTCGAGTGGACCGGGGTCCAGGTGCACGCCGTGGGCGCGGACACCGTCCGGGCCACGCTCACCGGCGCCCGGGACGGCGCCGTCCGCATCGAGCTGACCGACCCGGCGGGGACGCCGGTCGCGTCGGTGCGGTCCCTGGTGCTCAGCCCACTCCCGGACGGCGCACTCGGCCTGCCGGACCGCGGTGACCTGCTGCTTCCGCAGTGGGCGCCGCTGCCGCTGCCGGACGGTCCCGCCGCCGGGTACGCGGTCCGCGATCCCGCCCTCGCCCGGTTGCTGCGAGTGCCGCCGAGCGACGACGACGCGCCGTTCGTCCTGGTCCCGGCCCCGTCCGGCCCGCCCGCCGCGGCTGCCGAGCGGGCGCTCGCCCTGGTGCAGGGGTGGCTGGCCGACGAACGCCGGGCCACGTCCACTCTCGTCGTGGTGACCCGGCGGGTGCTCGACGATCCCGGCGAGGCCGCGACCGCGGCGCTGGTGCGCTGTGCCCAGCTGGAACATCCGGACCGCTTCGCGGTGCTCGACCTCGCCGACGGCGATGACGCCACCGTCGCCGCGGTGCCGGCCGCGCTGGCCGCCGGCGAGCCGCAGGTGGGCCTCGCCGCCGGCGCCGCGCGGGAGCTGCGGCTGGCCCGGGTGTCCCCGGCGGGCGAACCGGCCGGCGACCTCGGCACCGTCCTGGTGACCGGTGCCTCCGGCACGCTCGGCGGGATCGTCGCCCGGCACCTGGTGCACGACCTGGGCGTCCGCGACCTGGTGCTGGCGAGCCGGCGGGGGCCGCAGGCCCCGGAGGCGGCCGCCCTGGCCGCGGAGCTGACCGCCGCCGGCGCGCACGTCGCCGTGGTGGCGTGCGACGTCGCGGACCGGGCGGAGCTGACCGCGCTGCTCGACACGGCCGACGTCGGCACGGTGGTGCACGCCGCCGGGGTGCTCGACGACGGGCTGGTCGCCGACCTCACGCCGGAGCGGCTGGCCCGGGTGCTGCGCCCCAAGGTCGACGCGGCCTGGCTCCTGCACGAACTGCTCCCGCAGGCCCGGCTCGTCCTGTTCTCCTCCGCGGTGGGTGTGCTCGGCGGTCTCGGCCAGGCGAACTACGCCGCGGCCAACGCCGCCCTGGACGCGCTGGCCCGGGTACGCCGGGCCGCCGGGCTACCGGGTGTCTCGCTGGCCTGGGGCCTGTGGGCCGACGAGAGCACCATGACCGATGGCGCCGACCTGGCCCGATTCCGCCGCTCGGGGTTCCCGCCGCTCCCGCGCGACGCCGCCCTGGCCGCCCTGGACGCCGCCCTGACCGTCGCCGAGCCGGTACTCGTGCCGATCCGGCTCGACCTGGCCGCGCTCCGTGCCACCGGTGCCGCCGTACCGCCGGTCATGCGGGCGCTCGCCGGGGTGCCGGCGCGGCGTACGGCCACCCGTGGCGGTGCCGCCGACTCCGAGTTGGTGGCCCGGCTCGCCGGCAAGAGCCCGGCCGACCGGCACCGGGTGCTGCTTGAGCTGGTGCTGGGGCACGCCGCCGCCGTGCTGGGGCACGCCTCACCCGACACGATCGACCCGGACCGGGCGTTCAAGGACGCCGGGTTCGGCTCGCTCAGCGCGGTTCAGTTGCGCAACCGGCTCTCCGGTGCGACCGGGCTGCGGCTGCCGGTCACGCTCGTGTTCGACCACCCCAACCCGGCCGCGCTGGCCCGGCACCTCGGCGACCGGCTGGCCGGCGCGGAGCAGCCGAGCGCCGCCCCGGTGACCGCCGGCACCGCGGACGACCCGGTGGTGGTGGTCGGCATCGGCTGCCGGCTGCCCGGCGGCGTCCGCGGCCCGGACGACCTGTGGGACCTGCTGGTCTCCGAACGGGACGCGATCGTGCCGTTTCCGGACGACCGCGGCTGGCCCCTCGCGGAGCTGCACGACCCGGACCCGGACGCGCCCGGCACCTCGTACGCCCGGTCCGGCGGGTTCGTCTCCGGTGTGGCCGAGTTCGACGCCGCCTTCTTCGGGGTGTCGCCGCGGGAGGCCGTGGCGATGGACCCGCAGCAGCGGCTGCTGCTGGAGACCGTCTGGGAGACGTGCGAGGACGCCGGCATCGACCCGGACACGCTGCGCGGCACCGGCACCGGCGTGTTCATGGGCGCCATGTACCAGGACTACGGCCGGCTGCTGGAGGGCGCCGCCGCCGAGGGGTTCCTCGCGCCGGGCGTCGGCGGCGGCGTGCTGTCCGGAAGAGTGGCGTACACCTTCGGGCTGCAGGGGCCGACCGTCACCGTGGACACCGCCTGCTCGTCGTCGCTCGTCGCGTTGCACCTGGCCGCACAGGCGATCCGGGCCGGGGAGTGCGACCTCGCGTTCGCCGGCGGGGTGACCGTGCTCGCCACGCCCGCGGTGTTCGTGGAGTTCAGCCGCCAGCGCGGGCTCGCCGCGGACGGCCGGTGCAAACCGTTCGCCGCGGCCGCCGACGGCACCGGCATGGGCGAGGGCGTAGGCGTGGTCCTGGTCGAGCGGCTGTCGCGGGCCCGCGAGCACGGTCACCAGGTGCTGGCCGTGCTGCGCGGCAGCGCGGTCAACTCCGACGGGGCGAGCAACGGGCTCACCGCGCCGAACGGCCCGGCCCAGGAGCGGGTGATCCGGGCGGCGCTGACCGCCGCCGGGCTGGGCCCGGCCGACGTCGACGCGGTCGAGGCGCACGGTACCGGCACCGTCCTCGGCGATCCGATCGAGGCGCAGGCGGTGCTCGCGGTGTACGGCGGCGACCGCCCGCGGCCGCTGTGGCTGGGCTCGATCAAGTCCAACGTCGGGCACACCCAGGCCGCGGCCGGCGTGACCGGGGTGATCAAGGCGGTGCTGGCGCTGCGGCACGGCGTGCTGCCGCGCAGTCTGCACATCGACGAGCCGTCTCCGCACGTGGACTGGAGCGCCGGCGACGTGGCGCTGCTGGCCTCGGCGCAGCCCTGGCCGCGACACGAGGCGCCGCGGCGCATGGGGGTGTCCTCGTTCGGCATCAGCGGCACCAACGCTCATATGGTGATCGAGGAGGCACCGTCGGCGACGGACGCGGAGGGGGAACGGCCGGTCCTCGACGGGGTGCCGTGGCTGCTGTCGGCACGGTCCGAGGCGGCGTTGCGCGAGCAGGCCGCCCGCCTGGCGGCCACCGCTGCCACGGATCCGTCGGCGGTGGCGTACGCGCTGGCCACCACCCGCGCCGTCCACAAGCACCGGGCGATGGTCACCGGTGGGGACGAGACCGCGCTGCGGGCCGGGCTGGCCGCCCTCGCCGAGGGGAACACCGCGCCGGCCGTGCTGCGCGCCACCGCCGCGCGGCACCGGCTGGTGCTCGTCTTCACCGGCCAGGGCAGCCAGCTGCCCGGGATGGGGCGCGGGCTGTACGAGACGTTCCCTGAGTACGCGCGGGCCTTCGACGAGGTGAGCGCGCACTTCACGCTGGACACCCCGCTGCACGAGGTGGTGTGGGGCGACGGCCGGCTGCTCGACCGCACGGAGTACACGCAGCCCGCCCTCTTCGCGCTCCAGGTGGCCCAGTTCCGGCTGGCCAGCGCCTGGGGGTTGCGGCCGGAGATGCTGATCGGCCACTCAATCGGCGAGCTGTCCGCGGCGTACGTGGCAGGCATGCTCACGCTCGACGACGCCGCCACGCTCGTCACCGCCCGAGGGCGGGCCATGGCGGGGCTGCCGGCCGGTGGCGCGATGGTGTCCGTCCGTGCCGCCGAGGCGGTGGTCCTGCCGCTCCTGGCCGGGTACGCCGACCGGGTGTCGATCGCCGCGGTGAACGGCCCGGACACGGTCGTGCTCTCCGGGGACGAGGACGCCGTGCTGGAGCTCGCCGGCGTGTTGTCCGATCGGGGGCATCGCACCCGCCGTCTGCGGGTCGGGACGGCGTTCCACTCGGCCCGGGTGGAACCGGCGCTCGCCGAGTTCCGGGCGGTCGCCGAGGCGGTCACGTTCCAGCAGCCCCGGATTCCGATCGTCTCCACGGTGCGGACCGACGAGAAGATGATCTCGCCGGCGTACTGGGTGGACCAGCTGCGTGGCTCCGTTCGCTTCCTCGACGCGGTGCAGGAGGCGGACCGGGCGGGAGGTACCGCGTTCCTGGAGCTGGGCCCGGACGCGGTGCTCGCTCCGGCCGTCCGTGCCTGCCTGCCCGCGGCGCCAGTTCCCCCGGTGGCGCTGGCCCGGCGGGACCGTCCGGACGCCCGGGCCGCCCTCGGCGCGCTCGGCGCCCTGCACACGTACGGGGTGCGCGTCGACTGGCCGGCCGCGTACGCAGGCCGTGAGCCGCGGCGCTGCCCCTTGCCGCGGTATGCGTTCCAGGGCCGCCGGTACTGGCCCGAGCCGGTACCACCGGCCCCGGCCCCGGTCCCGGCATCCGACGCTCTCTGGTCGGCGCTGGGCTCCGGCGACCCGGCGGCCGTGCTGAGCATGCTCGGCCTGCGCGGCGACGAGACACCGCACCAGGTTCTCGCGGCCGTGGCACGGTTGCGGCCCGGCGCCGGTACGGCCCGGCGACCGGTGCGGTGGCGACTGGTCCCGGACGCCGTTCCCCCGGTCCTGGACATGACCGTAGCGCTGGTGCCGCCGCCCGGGGACGACCAGGACCTGACCGATGCGCTCGCCGGCGCGCTGGCCAGACACGGCGCCCGGGTGACGGTCGACGCCGCCGGGCGGCCCGATCTGGTGATCGTCCTGCCCGGTGCCGAACCGGCCGGGATGCCCGGGGTGTCGTTGTGGGTTCTCACCCGGGACGGCTCGCTGCCGGTCGCGGATCACGTCGTCGACCTTCCGCCGGAGATGGATGCCCGGGCCCGGGCCCGGCTGTGCGCCGTGATCGGGCAGGGGCACACCGCGGCACGGATCCGGCCGGAAGGTGTGTTCGTCGCCGAGTACGGGGACGAGGATCCGGCTGGTCCGGCTGATCCGGCGCTCCTGAGCGAGGCGGCGACCGAGCCACCCGCGGGCGTCGAGCCCTCGGCTGCGTCCACCGGGTCCGGTCCGTCCGGCGGATTGCGGGCGGCGCTGGCGCGGCTGCCCCGCGATCGGTGGGACGCCGAGGTCCTGACCGGAGTGCGGGAGCTGGCAGCGGCCGTGCTGGGGCACGACTCGGGCGCCGAGATCGGCGCCGGCGACGAGTTCTTCGATCTGGGACTGTCCTCGGTCACCGCGCTGGAACTGCGTGATCACCTGGGCACGCTGACCGGTCTGGAATGGGCGGCGGATGTGCTTTATGAATGCCCTACTCCGCAGGCTCTCGCGGATCTCGTGGTGGCGCGAATGAGTGAGGGGGAATAGTCGGTCGACTGACGGACGAATCATTTATTTCGGCGTGGCCCGTACCGGGTCTTGCCTGCTGGGGCATGCCAAAAATTGCTCGAAAATTTCCCGGAAAATCGAGGTGGACAACGCCCCGATTGGTTAATAGCATCGGCGAAGAACGGCTCCGGCGATGCGTGAAAAATTGCCCTGCATTGACCTTTCGATATTCAGGAGAATTGCCAGATGCCAAGCCCTGCCGTGTGGAATGTGGTGCTCGACGCAGCATCGGACGCCGACGTCGTGCTCGCCACCGACTTCCCGGTGACGGGCCGCAACGAGGGCGGTTTCGCCGACCTGACGCCCAGCCTGGGACTGGACTGTGCGCTGTGGCAGACCGTCGCCCCGGCCCGGGTCCCCGGCCCCGGCATCGACCAGGACGAGTACCTCGCGCCCTGGCTGGCTGAGGTCGCCGCGAGCGGGCGTACGGTCCGGGCGGTCCTCGGCTACTGCGCCGGATCGGTCTTCGCCGGTGCCCTGGCCGAGCGGATCGCCGCCCGGCAGCCGACGGCGCCGCAGGTGGTGGTCTTCGACCCCGAGCTCGTCGACGTGCCCACCGTCCACCTGCAGTTCGGCCGGGTCATCGGCAACATGACCGCCGTGCTGACCCCGGCCGAGGTCGACGAGCTGGCCGGCGCGGCGGAGCGCCTGGCCGCCCGGCCGGGAACCACACCGGCCGAGTTCGCCGCCGAGCTCTACGCGATCTTCGAGCCGATCGGCTCGGCCGCGCTGCGCCGCGCCGGCCTCGACGAGGGCTACGCCGGTGAACTGGTGGCACTGGTCGGCTCGTTCATGACCTATCTCGGCGTCGCCGCCGGACTGGACCCGCGTCCCGGCTGGTCCCGGGCCACCGTCATCACCTCGGCGAGCCCGGCCAGCGGACTCAACCGGATGCGCGCCACCCCCGGCCTGGCACCGATCGGAGTCGCCGACGAGGTCCGGTTCGACGTGGAGCACCGCGACCTGCTGCGGACCCCGGAGGTCGCCACGACCGTGGCCGGCCTGCTCGGCGCCGGCTCGCAGGCCCGCCGATGACGGCCGGCGCCGCGGACGCCCACGTGCGCGCCTCGCGCAAGGAGACCGCCCTGTGGCTGCTCGACGACCTCGTGCCCGGCAGCGGTGCCAACAATCTGTCGCTGGCCTTCCGCGTCGCCGGACGCCTCGACCCGACGGCCCTGGCCGCGGCACTCGACCTGCTGCCACGCCGGTACGAGGTGCTGCGCACGGTCTTCCACCGCACCGACGACGCCCTGACCAGGACCGTCCTGCCCAGCCTCGGCATCGAGCCGGAGCAGGCCGCCGGGCACGGTGACGAGCGCGGCACGCTGACCGCTTTCGTGGCCCGCCCGTTCCGGGCCGACGGGAGCCCGCTGCTGCGCGCCCTGCTGCTGCACGGCCCCGACGAAGACGTCTTCTGTCTCGCACTGCACCACGCCGTCGCCGACGTGCAGTCCACCGCCCTCCTGCGCGCCCAGCTCGTCGAGTTCTACGAGGCGGCGCTGGCCGGCCGGACCCCCGAGCCGGACCCGGTGCCCGCCTGGCACGAGCCCGAACCCTCCGAGCAGAGCGTGACGTTCTGGCGCGACACCATGGCCGGGTTCCGCTCGTCCGGCTTGGAGCTGTGGTGCGAGAAGCCGGCCCCGGCCACCACCACGCTGGAGGGCGACGAGGTCACCCACGTCCTCTCGCCCGAGGCGCACGAGGTCGTCCGGCGGCTGCAACGCGAGCTGCGCGCGCCCGAGTCGGTCGTCCTCCTCACCGCGTACGCGATGCTGCTGGCCGGACACGGCGCCGGCCCCGACCTGACCATCGGATCGCCGGTCAACTCGCGCGGCCGGGAGGCGGCCGGGGCGGTCGGCTACCACAGCAACCTGGTCACGCTGCGCCTGCTGACCGCGCGCACGGCCGGTTTCCGGGAGCTGGTCGGCCGGGCGCGCCGGGTGTTCATGGAGGCGATGGCCCACGCGGACATGCCCGCCGACGAACTGCTCGACGTGATCGAGCGCGACGGTTCCGGCTGGCGCAACGTGTTGTTCCGCCATGTGTTCAACTACGTGCCGTTCACCGCCGACCAGCGCACCTTCACGGTGGCCGGCGCCGCGGCGGAACTGGTCGTTGTCGAGAACGGGTTCAGCCAGTTCGACCTGGAGTTCTTCGTGACCTCCGACCGCAACAGCGCAACCGTGCGCGCGGCGTTCTACACCGGTGTCCTGGACCGGGCAGACGTCGAGCTGATGGTCCGTCGCTATGACGCGCTGCTGGTCGCCGTCGGCGCCGCACCGGACACGCCGGTCGGCTCGCTGTCGATCTGGTCGCCCGAGGACCACGCGATCATCGAAGCCGCCAACACGACCCACCAGCCGATCGACCTGACGTCGGTGCTCGCAGGATTCGCCGAGCGCGCCGCGGCCGATCCGGACGCCCTCGCGATCCGGGACGGCGATCAGCTGGTGAGCTACGGCCGCCTGTGGTGCGCCGCCGTGCACACCGCCGAGCGACTGACGGCGGCCGGTGTCCGCCCCGGCGACGTCGTCGCGCTGCTCCTGCCGCGCGGTGCGGCGCTGGCCGCCGCGGTGTTGGGCACGTGGCTTGCCCGAGCGTCGTACCTGCCGCTGGACCCGCACCACCCGGCGGAGCGGATCGCCTACCAGCTCGACGACGCGGGCGCCCGGGTGGTGGTGACCGGCGACGGGCTCACCGCGCCCGGCGACCGGCGCACGATCCCGGCCCCTGACGTCGACGCCGCCCCCACCGTCCCCGTAGACGCCGCCATGGCGGGCGTGGCCGGCCCGGACGCCCTCGCGTACGTGATCTACACGTCCGGATCGACGGGACGGCCGAAGGGCATCCCGATCACGCACCGGAGCCTGGTCAACCACATCACCGACTACGCGGTGCGCTTCGGCGTCGCCACGACGGCGCGGCCCACCGGCTGGCTCAGCACGTACAGCTTCGACACCTCGTCGCTGGAACTGATGATGCCGCTGCTGCACGGCGGCCACACGGTCGTGCTGCCCGACGAGGCCCGCACCGACGGAGCCCTGCTGGCCGAGGAGATACGCGCCCACGACATCGGATTCCTCCAGGCGACACCGACCACCTGGCGACTGGTCGCCGACCGCATCACCGATCTGGTCGCCAGCCGCACCCTGCTCAGCGGCGGTGAGCCCCTGCCCGGCGGGCTGGCCGCGACCCTGACCGCGGCGGGCGCCGAACTGTGGAACGTCTACGGCCCGACGGAGAGCACGATCTGGGCGACCGCGGGCCGGGTACCGGCGAATCCCGGCGACCGAGTGGACGTGGGAACGCCTGTCGCCAACACCCGGATCTTCATCGCCGGCCCGAACGGTGAGCCGTTGCCGATCGGCCTGCGCGGCGAGCTGTGCGTCGCCGGAGTCGGTGTCGCCTCCGGCTACCACGGACGGCCCGACCTCACCGCCGAGCGCTTCGGGGTGAACTCCTCATGGGGACGCTTCTACCGCTCAGGAGATGTGGCGCGCTGGCTGCCGGACGGCCGCATCGACCTGTTGGGCCGCATGGACCGGCAGGTGAAGCTGCGCGGCAACCGGATCGAGCTGGGCGAGATCGAAGCAGTGCTGTCCGATCATCCGGACGTCGAGGCGGCCGCCGTGCTGGTGGTCGGCGACCCTGCCGCGGACGGCAGCCTGGCCGCCTTCGTACAGGTGCCGCACCGGCCCGAGGCGGTGGACGAGCTCTGGGAGCACGCCCGGCAGCGGCTGCCACGCTCGGTGGTGCCGCACCGGTTCCTCGCGGTGGAGACGTTCCCCCGCACCGGAAGCGACAAGGTCGACTATCTGGCACTGGCGGACCTCGCCGCGCGACAGTCGGCCGCCGCCGGCGGCGACACCGCGGGTGCGGCCGGCGGCGACGCGCTCACCGCCACCCTGACCAAGCTCTTCACCGAGCTCCTGGGCCGGCCGGACCTGGACGCCGACGCCCACTTCTTCACCAGCGGCGGCCACTCGCTGCTCGCCGCCTCGCTCGCGCAGCGCATCAAGGACGAGACCGGCGTCCGGCTGGCTCTCACCGACGTGTTCGAGAACCCGACCCCCGCCGCGCTGGCCGGCCGCCTGCGCGGGCTCGCGTGAGCGACCGAAGAGGACCCCTCACCATGCTGACACCGGTCTTCCTCTTCGCGGGCCAGGGCTCCCAGTACCACGGCATGGGCCGGTGGCTCTACGGTGCCGACCCGGTCTTCCGCGATGCTCTGGACTGTCTGGACGCGGTGGTGCGCGATGTCCACGGCGACTCGGTCATCGCCGCGATCCACCGCGACGGCCGCGGCGCGGAGACGGCGATGACCCGCCTGTCGCTCACACAGCCGGCCATCTTCATGGTCCAGTACGCGCTGGCCCGTATGCTGCGCGCCCGCGGCTTCGAGCCGGAGCTGGTGCTCGGCGCCAGCCTGGGCGAGGTCGTCGCCGCCACGGTGGCCGGCATCTTCGACCCCGAGGAATGCCTGCGCTCGCTGCTGGACCAAGTGGCGCTCTTCGAGGCGGAGTGCCCGCGCGGCGGAATGCTGGCGGTCCTCGCCGACGCCGCCCTCGTCGACCGCGATCCCGCGCTGGCCGGGGCACATCTGGCCGCGATCAACGGGCCGGACAACTTCGTGCTCGCGGGCACGGCCGACCGGCTCGACGACATCGAGCGCCACTTGAACGTCTCAGGTGTGCTCTGCCAACGGCTTCCGGTGCTGTACCCGTTCCACTCACCGCTGATCGACGGCGTGCGCGACGCGTTCACGAAGCTCGTGGGCGGTCTCACCCCGCGACCCGCCACGATCCCGCTGATCTCCGGAACGACCGGTGCCGAGACACACCGCCCCGACTCGGACCACTTCTGGCGGGTCCTGCGCGAGCCGTTCGACCTGGCACGAGCCCTCGAACCGCTGCTGGCCCGCGACGATCTGCTCTTCCTGGACCTGGGCCCGTCCGGGTCGATGGCCAACCTGGTGCGGGCGCGGCTTCCCGAGGGCAGCCGGTCCCGGGTGTTGCCGCTGCTCTCCCCGTACGCCCGGGACGAGGTGCTGTACCAGGCGGTGCTCGACACCCGCTCGCTCATCGCCGCACCGGCTCGACGAACCGAGGTGACCACCATGACCACTGAGACGCCCGTGGCCGACCCCGCCACCCCGGGCGACGGCTTCGACGTCTATGTCTTCCCCGGCCAGGGTGTTCAGGCCAAGGGAATGGGCCGAGACCTGTTCGACCGGTTCCCCGAGCTGGTCGAACGGGCCGACGCCGTCCTGGGGTACTCGATCCGTGAGCTGTGCCTGGAGGACCCCGGCCGCAATCTGCGCGACACCCGGTACACCCAGCCCGCCCTGTACGTGGTCGACGCCCTCACCTGGCTGGCCGTCCTGCAAGAGGGCGGCCGCCTGCCCGACTATCTGCTCGGGCACAGCCTCGGTGAGTTCGCCGCCCTGTTCGCCGCGGGCGTGTACGACTTCGAGACCGGGCTGCGCCTGGTCGCCGAACGCGGCCGGCTGATGGGACAGGTCACCGGCGGCACGATGGCGGCGGTCTCGGCCGTCGACGCCGACCTGGTCCGGGAGGTGCTGGGCGACGCCGAGCTGTCCGGACTGGACATCGCCAACTACAACGCGCCGACCCAGACAGTCATCGCGGGCCCGGCCGACGCGGTCAACCGTGCGCTTGCGGTGTTCAAGGACAAGGGCGCCCGCTGTGCCCCGCTCAACGTCAGCGCCCCCTTCCACAGCCGCTACATGGCGCAGGCCGCGGAGGAGTTCGGGCGCCTGTTGGATGCCACGACGTTCGCCGCCCCGAAGATCCCCGTGATCAGCAACGTCGACGCCCGGCCGTACGCGCCGGACGCCGTGGCTGCTACGCTGCGCCGCCAGATCGTCTCCCCGGTGCGGTGGACCGACAGCATCCGGCTGCTGATGGGCCGAGGTGACTTCCGGGTCCGTGAACTGGGCCCGGGGCAGGTGCTGACCAAGCTGATCGCCCGGATCCGGGAGGAGGCCACACCGCTCCGACCCGAGCCGGAACGGATCGTGGCGCTGACCGAACCGGTCCGTGCTCCGGCGCCGCAGCGCGCGCAGCCGGGTTCGGCGGCGTTCCGGCGCCACCACGGCGTTCGGCACGCCTACGTCGCCGGTGGCATGCACCACGGTGTCAGCTCCGTCGAGCTGGTCGCCCGGCTGGCCCGCTCCGGCCTGCTCGGCTGTTTCGGTGCGGCCGGGCTCCCGCTCGTGGACGTCGCCGACGCGATCCGCGGCATCCGGGCGGCAGCCGGGGCCGCCGCGCCGTTCGGGGTCAACATCACCTACGACCCGTTCAACCCGCGCGCCGAGGCCGACCTGGTCGACCTGCTGGTCCGTGAGAACGTGTGCCTCGTCGAGGCGGCCACCTATGTCGAGGTGACCCCCGCGCTGGTGAGGCACCGTCTGACCGGTGCCCGCATCCTGGCGGACGGCACCGTGCACGCCCCACGCAAGCTGCTGGCCAAGGTGACCCGCCTGGACACCGCCCGCCTGTTCTTCGCGCCGCCGCCGCGCTCCCTCGTGCAACGGCTGGTCGACGACGGACTGCTCACCGCCGAGGAGGCCGCGGCCGGCGAGCGGATCGCCCTGGCCGACGACATCTGCGCGATCGGCGACGGGGCCGACTACACCGACCAGGGCGCACTGCCCGCGCTGCTGCCCTCGGTGCGCAGGCTGCGGGCGCAGCTCGGCGGGGTCGCCTCCGGCGTACGCGTCGGAGGTGGCGGAGGCATCGGCTCTCCGGAGTCGGCCGCCGCCGCTTTCGTACTGGGCGCCGACTTCGTCCTCACCGGATCGATCAACCTCTGCACCGCCGAGAGCGGGCTCAGCGAGGCTGCCAAGGACCTGCTGCCCGACCTCGACGTGCACGACACCGCGTACGCCCCGTACGGCGCGCTGTTCGAGCTCGGCGGCCGGGCCCGGGTGCTGCGGAAGGGCGTCCTCTTCCACGTACGCGCCGGCAAGCTCTACGACCTGTGGCGTACCTACGACTCCTGGGACGCCGTGCCCCGCCAGATCCGGTCCCGGGTGGAACGCGACTACTTCGGCGCAGGTTTCGAGGAACTGGCGTCGCGGGTCGTCCCCGCCGGCGAGCCGGCCGACCCCAAGCGCCGGATGGCCCTGGTCTTCCGCTGGTACTGCGCCCAAGCCCAGCGGTGGGCGATCGAGGGCACCCCGGAGCGCGTCGCGGACTACCAGGTGGCCTGCGGGCCGGCGCTGGGCGCCTGCAACCACTGGCTGCGCGGCACCCCGTACGAGGCCTGGCGCGACCGGCACGCCGACGAGCTGGCCGACCGACTCATCACCGAAGCCGCCGAGATCGTCGGGTCCGCCGGCGTCTAGCAAAGGAGAGCGTTGTGTCCGAGACCGTTCGTCCCGTCGACGGCCTGCCCATGACCCGTGGCACCTGCCCGTTCGACCCCGCACCCGAACTCGCCGAGCTGCGCGCGGAGCAGCCGGTGGCCCGCATGGTCTTCCCGGACGGCCACCTCGGCTGGCTGATCACCGGCTACGACCAGGTCCGCCGGCTCCTCGCCGCCCGGGGCATGAGCTCGCGTGGCGACCTGCTGCGCACCCCCATTCCGCTGCCGATGGCCGGGGACCGGACCGACTTGGCGCCGGGGATGTTCACGGCGATGGACCCGCCGGAGCACACCCACTACCGGCGCCGGCTGACCGCCTGGTTCTCGGCCCGCCGCACCCGGACCATGGAGCCGCGGCTGGCCGAGCACGTCGAGCTGTATCTCGGCAAGATGATCGAGGAAGGCGGCCCCACCGACCTGGTCGCCGCGTTCGCCGAACCGGTCGCCGGTCTGGTGATCTGCGAGTTGCTCGGTGTCCCCGCCGACCGGCGGGACGTGTTCGTCAAGGGCATCAAGGCGCTGCTGACCGTCCACTCCAGCGCGGAGGAGGCGATCGCCGGCTGGCAGAACGTCGGTGGGCAGCTGATGGAGCTGATCCGTTCCAAACGCGAAGAGCCCACCGACGATCTGCTCGGCACGCTGGTCGCCGACGGCGATCTCAGCGACGAGGAACTGGCGACCATCGGCAGCGTGCTGCTCGTGGGCGGCTACGACACCAGCAAGAACATGATCGCGCTGGGCACCTTCGCCCTGCTGGCACATCCGGACCAGTACGCGGCACTGGCCGCGGACCCGGGAGGCCTGGGCGCGGGCGCGGTGGAAGAACTGCTGCGTTATGTGACGGTCATGCACGCCGGCTCGATTCGTGCGGCCGGCGTCGACATGGACTTCGACGGGCACCGCTTCACCGCGGGCGACGCCGTGTCCCTGTCGCTGACCGCGGCGAACCGGGACCCGGCGCTCTGCGAAGACCCGGACCGCCTCGACATCACCCGGCCGCCGGTGGCGCATCTGTCGTTCGGTTACGGCATCCACCAGTGCGTCGGGCAGCAACTGGCGCGGCTGGAACTGCGGATCGCGTTCGAGGCGCTGGCCCGGCGGCTGCCCGAGCTGCGTCTGGCGACACCCGCGGACCAGATCCGCACGAACCCCGAATCGATCATCTACGGCGTCCACGAGCTGCCGGTGACATGGTGAACGGAGATCATCCGGTGTACCGAGAGATGCTCAAGTCGAAGATTCACCGTGCCACGGTGACGCAGGCGGACCTGCACTACGTCGGCTCGCTCACGCTCGACTCGACGCTGATGGCCGCCGCGAACCTGCTGCCCGGAGAGAAGGTCGACGTCGTCGACATCGACAACGGAGCCCGGCTCAGCACCTACGTCATCGAGGGGCCGGCCGGCAGCGGAGTGGTCGGCATCAACGGCGCGGCGGCCCGGCTGATCAGCCCCGGCGACCTGGTGATCATCATCTCGTATGCGGCGATGACCGAGGAACGGGCTCGCTCGTACCGGCCGAGCGTGGTCTTCGTCGACGGCGGCAACCGACCGCAGAACGTCGGTTCCGACCCGGCCGAGGTGCCCGACGGCGCCGACGACCTGATGCGCGGCGACACCGTCGACGCGTGACCGCACCGATCCGGCGAACTCGGAGACCACAATGAGCCAACCCGATGTGATGACCGCCTTCACCGCCGGTCTGGCGGACATCAACCTCGACGAGTCCAGAGCACCCCGCTCGGGGGGGAAGGCCGCCGGGATGAAGTCGGCGAGTTCCTCCATCTACGACATGGCGGCCACCCTGTCCGGCCGCGGCGAACTGTGGAACTGGGGGATGTACGACCCCGACCTGGCAGCCGAGATCGAGGCCCGGCTGCCCGGGTTCACCGAGTTCGGCACCGACGGTTTCAGCGAGCAGCTCTACTACCTGGCCCTGCGCGATCTTCCCGACGGTTTGGACGGGTGCGCCGGCCGGGCGGTCCTTGAGGTGGGCTGCGGGACGGGCGAGGGGCTCAATTTCCTGTCCCGGCTCGTTCCCGGCGCCCGGATGACCGGCCTGGACCTGTCGCCGAAGGCGATCGCCCGGGCCGAGGCCACTCTGGCCCGGGGCGAGAGCCTGCGCTTCGTGCACGGCGATGCCGAGAAGCTGCCGTTCGAAGACTCCTCGGTGGATGTGCTGATCAACATCGAGAGCTCGCACACGTATCCCGATCTGGGCCGCTTTCTGCACGAGGCCGCGCGGGTGCTGCGTCCGGGCGGGACGCTGTCCCACATCGATGTGTTCACCCGTCAGCGGCTGCGGACGATGCGCGGGATCACCGAGGAGATGCCCCAGCTGAAGTGGATCAGCGATCACGACGTCTCCGGTGAGGTCCGCGCCGCGGTGCGCCGCCGGATGGCCCCGGGCAGCCGCTTCCGCCGCACGCTGGACCGGCAGCGGATGAACCCGCTGGTGCGCACGATCGCCACGCACAGTCAGATCCTGATGTTCGGTGGCATGTTCGCCGACTACCAGCCGCCCGCCTCGATCAAGGTGCTCAGCCGGCTGGGCCTCGTGCCGTGGATGAGCGGCCTGCCGATGGAGAGCTATCGGCACCAGGTCGCCGTCCGAGTGTGAGGGGGAGAAGTGACCGTACGGCTGTTCGCCGTCGCCGCCGAGACCGAGGACGGCCTGCTCGCCGCGATCCGCGGGCACGTCGGCCGGATCCGCGCCGGCAGGGATCTGCCCTCGCTGGCCCGGTACTGCCACGACGCGGCAGCCGGGACGACCGGTCTGGCACACCGGGCCGCTGTCGCCGCCGAGTCGTACGACGACCTCGCCGAGGGCCTGGACAAGCTGGTGCAGGGGCGGGCCGACCGGGCGTCGGCTCCGCCGCCGTCCCGCCGGCCGGGACTGGTGTTCGTCTTCGCCGGTCAGGGCGCTCAGTGGGACGGCATGGGCCTGGAGCTGCTGGCCACCGAGCCGGTATTCCGCGCGGCGCTGCGGCGCTGCGACGAACGGGTACGCGAGCTGGCCGGCTTCTCGGTGATCCAGCAGTTGCGGGCCGACCCGGCGGTGTCGCGGCTCGGTGAGATCGACGTGCTGCAGCCGACGATGGTGTCGTTGCAGATCGCCCTGGTGGCCCTGTGGCGCAGCTGGCGCGTGGAGCCGGACGCGGTGACCGGGCACAGCATGGGCGAGATCTCCGCCGGGTACGCGGCCGGAGCGCTCACCCTCGACGACGCCCTGCTGATCGCATGCCGCCGCAGCGCTCTGCTGCGGCGGATCGCCGGCCGGGGTGCGCTGGCCACCACCGAGCTGTCACCCGAGGCCGCGCACGCCCTGGCCGCCTCCAGTGGAGGCCGTATCTGCGTCGCCGGGGAGAACAGTCCCCGCTCGACCGTGCTGGCCGGGGACACCGGCACGCTGACCGCGGTGGTCGAGGACCTCGACCGGCGCGGCGTCTACTGCCGGATGGTGCGGGGCACGGTCGCCTCGCACAGCCACTACGTCGATGAACTCCGCGACGACCTGGCCGCGGCGCTGCGCTCGCTGAGCCCGGTGCCGTCACGGGTGCCGTTCTACTCGACCGTGACCGCGGCGCCGGTGCCCGGCACCGAACTCGGGCCGGCGTACTGGATGCGCAACTTGCGGGAGCCGGTCCGGTTCGCCGCCGCCACCGGCCGGCTGGCCGAGGACGGTCATGAGATCTTCGTCGAGGTCAGCACCCATCCGGTGCTGCTCAGCAGCCTGCGGCAGACGCTGGAGAGCGCCGGACGGCCGGGGGAGGTGCTGCCCTCCGGCCGCCGGCGGACCGAACGCCGGGCCATGCTGTCGTCGCTCGGCACGCTCTTCACGTACGGCCGCGACCCGCACTGGCCGACGTCCGTCCCGCCGGCGCCGGTGCTCACGCCCTACCAGGCCGCCGTCCTGGAGGCTGTCCGGTGCCCGCGGCCCTCGCCGGTCGCGACGGGCTCAGGATGACTGCCGGGGCCCGACGAGGGAAACGAGCCGGTAGGCGCCCGACGCGCGGTGCAGGAAGCCGTCGTCGACCAGGAACCGCCGCAGCGAGACCGGGTCCACGGTGGTGCCCTCGCACCACGGCCGCAGCAGATCGGTCACGGTGCGCTCGTCGTACTCCCGGTCGGCCTCGAAGGTCGTCGCCGCCACATGGTGCAGCACGGCCTGCCGGGTCTCGTCGTCGTCCTCCGGCAGCCGGACCAGCACCGTGCCACGGACGTAGCCGCGCAGCCCGGGATCGGGCTGTTCGGCCTCCGCCTGCTCCCGCTGGCGGCGTCCGGCGATCTCGGCCGCGGCGTCCAGGGCGGCCTCGTCGACGGCCAGCCGGCCCCGGCCCTGGGCGACGACCAGGCCTTCGCGCAGCAGCCGGCCGATCGCCGGGGCGGCCTCCGGGGCGGCGAGCCCGGTTGTGGCGAGGATCTCCGCGGACGTCGACGAGCCCAGGGCCATGGCCGAGAAAACCCGCCGCAGAGCGGAGTCGGAAAGGAGAACGGTGAATGTCTCGGGCGTCATCGTCCCCGTCGCTTGATCTTGATGGTTTCCAGGTCGGTGCAGACGGACCGCAGATCGCGCACATCGGCGCCGAGGTCCCGGACGGCGGCCGTGGCCAGTTCCTCGGCCCCGGCGACGACCTCGTCGATCTTGTCCTCGGCGTCGGCCTTCACGACACAGCGGAAGGTGAAGGTGAGCAGGGCCCGCTCGTAGGTGAGGGTGCCCTCCTCGGTGAACTTCGACTGGAACAGGTCGTGCTTGTCGGCCACGGCCAGCAGCTTGGCGCGCTGGTCGTCGTCGAGCGGCGCGAATTTGCCGTAGACGATGATCTGGTAGTTCTTGCGGGGCATGGTGGTGGTGCTCCTCAGGTGTCGGGAGGACGGGGACGGTCAGGACGCGCCCAGCCGCCGCGGTTGCCGCGGCAGCAGGAACAGCAGGCAGATCACCGCGGCCAGGCCTGCGGACGCCCAGTAGAGCGCTTCGCTGAAGGTGGCGGTGAACGTCCCGGAGTTGATGTCGGCCAGCGCGTTTCCGATCGCCTCCTGCTCGGCGGGGTCACCGGCGCCGAGGGCGCGGCAGGTCTCGGGCACGGCGGTGAGGTCGGCCTGGCTGTGGGCGTCGACGGCGCAGGCGCGGATCTCGGCCTGCTGCGAGGCGACGGCCGGGATGCTCGGCAGCACCCGGTCGGCTTGCGTGCCCGTATTGGAGGCGAGGCCGGAGAAGAAGATCGCACCGATGACGGCCACGCCGAGGGCGGCGCCGAGCTGACCGGCCGCGTTGATCAGGCCGGACGCCGCGCCGGCCTCCCGCGGCTCGACATCGTTGATGGTCATGCCGGTCAGCGGGGCCAGCAGCATGCCCATGCCGGAGCCGAGCAGCAGCATCGGGACGACGGCGTGCCAGGAGGTGATCCCGTCGCCGGCCAGGTGGGCGATCCACGCGTACAGCAGGAGCCCGGCCATCATCAGCAGCGCCCCGGCGAACAGGCAGTTGCGTCCATAGAGGGGGAACAGCTTGCGGACGGCGAAGTTGCCGGCGATCGGGACGCCCAGCGAGAACGGGATCGCGGTGAGACCGGTGTGCAGCGCCGACCAGCCGAGACCGCCCTGCAGATAGAGCGTCCAGCTGAGGAAGAAGCCGGCCGGGATGCAGCTGAACAGCAGCTGGGCGCCGACCCCGGCACCGAAGGTCCGGATCTTGAACAGGGAGAGGACGACCAGGGGCGATCCGTCCTTGGCGGTCTTGTATCGCTCGTAGTACACGAACGCCACGAGGACCGGTACGGAGGCGATGAGCGAGGCGATGCTCCAGGCCGGCCAGCCGAGTTCGCGGCCGCGCAGCAGGGGCAGCAGCAGCAACAGCAGGCCGGTGGTCACCAGCACCATGCCGACCAGGTCCAGCCGGGTGGCGCGGGGCGACTTCGACTCGCGCATCCACATCGAGCCGGCGATCAGGGCGGCCACGCCGAACGGCAGGTTGACCACGAAGACGGTCCGCCATCCCAGGTCGGCCGGATCCCAGGAGATCAGCACGCCGCCCAGCAAGGGTCCGGCGACGATGGCCAGGCCGATCATGCTGGCGTACAGGCCGACGACCCGTCCGATCTCCGCTGCCGGGAAGGTCACGTAGATGATCGCCAAGACCTGCGGCACCATGATCGCGGCGGCGATGCCCTGCAGGACCCGGGAGGCCACCAGGACTTCGGCGTTGGGCGCGAAGGCGCACAGGGCCGAGGCCAGGACGAAGCCGGCGACGCCGAAGAGGAAGGCTCGCTTGCGGCCGAAGATGTCGCCGAGACGGCCGCCGGTGATCAGGGTGACCGCGAAGGACAGGGTGTAGCCGACGTTCAGCGCCTGGACGGCGGCCGAGGAGGCGCCGAGGTCCTCCTGGATGCTCGGGATCGCCACGGTGACGATGTTGACGTCGAGCAGGTCCATGAAAGTCGCGGCAAGCAGGACGATCAGCGCCAGCCAGCGCTTGGGGTCCGGACCGTCGGCAGCGACGGGCGGCCCGAGAGCCGCCTCCGCCGTCGTCGACTTCGCTTCCTCGCTCATGGGTTGTACTCCAGTTCTTCGGTATGGCGTGGCCGGCAGAAGGAACCGGCCATCGACTCAGGAAGTGGTGCCGTTCTCCGGGGCGGGCGGTCCGGCGGGTTCGGTGGCACCGGCGGGTTCGGTGGCGCCGGTGCGGGCCAGCGCGGTCCACGACCGCATCAGCAGATCCACCACGTCCATGACGCCTCCCGCCGGGCTGGCACCGGCCGAGAGCACGCGCTGGATGGAGAGCCCGTCGTCCAAGGCGTGCACGATCAGGGCGAGCAGCTCCACCGGTGCGGGTGGTGTGACCGACCGGGCGGCGAAACCCTGCGTGAGGGCCTGGGCCATCGCCTCGCGGGAACGGCGCTCGCGGTCGGCCAGCAGGGACATCACTGCCGGATCGCGCATGCCGTAGAGCCACAGTTCGGTGCGCAGGGCCAGCCAGCTCGCGAAGTTCTTGTCCCGCTCGCGGTGCCAGGTGCGCAGGTACTCGATCGTCTCTTCGAACGAGCCGGCGTTGGCGCTGAGTGCCTGCACCTCGGCCAGTTCGCGCTCGGTGCGCTGCTCCAGGAGGGCCAGGATCAGCTGCTGCTTGCCGTCGAAGTTGCCGTAGAAGGCGCCCCGGGTGTACCCGGCGCGCTCCACGATCTGTTCGACCGAGGTGCCGTTGACGCCGCATTCGGCGAACAGGTCGGCCGCCGCCTGCAGCAGCTCCTGGCGAGTGATTTCCCGGCTCTCCTGCCGGGTGAGTCGTTTGCTGATGATCGGCCTCCTTCTGAGAACTCAGATACAGTATCGCATTCTGATACAGTCCTGAATCTGAATACTGCATGGTTCAACCCGGGGTGTGTCGCATCGCTCGCCGACGGCCCCCGTCAACACCCGGATCAGCGTTGTGAAGCTAGTGAATGGGGATGTTGGTGACCGGAACATTCGACTGGACAGACGTCGAGTTCGACCTGTCCGACGTGAACTTCGTGACCGACCGTGAGGCGGGGGAGCGCTGGACAGGCGCGCCCCGACCGGTGTGCCCGGGCCGCTTCTCCGACGGCAACGACGTCTACGTCGTCACCCGCTACGAGGCGGTCCGCAGCCTCTTCGCCGACCGCCGGGTCAGCAACCACCCGCCGGAGGGCGTCCACCTCGACAGCATGCGCCGCCGCGGCGTGCCCGAGGAACTGCTCAAGTACTTCGACTCGACGATCATGACGATGGTGCCGGAGGACCACCGGCGAGTGCGGTCCCTGATCGACCGGGCGTTCTCGGTGCGCCGGGTCAAGTCCCTGCGCCCCCGGATCGAGCTGCTCGCGGACCAGCTGCTCGACCGGATGGATCCCGAAGGCGAGACGGACCTCGTCGCCGAGTACGCCCACCCGATCTCCACCACGGTCATCTGCGAACTCCTCGGCGTCGACGACGAGTACCGCGATCAGTGGCTGAAGTGGTCCGAGGCGTTCACCACCTTCGTCCGCCCCGACCCGGAGATCCTGCCGCCCGCGCTGCACGGCATGGTCGACACCGTCATCCGGCTGATAGGCGCGCGCCGCGCCCAGCCCGGCGACGACCTGATCTCCGACCTGGTCCAGGTCAGCGACGAGACCGAGAAGCTCGACGAGGTCGAACTCGTCGCCCTGGTCCTGGTCCTGGTGCAGGCCGGCCTCGACACGGTCCGGCACTCGATCTCGCTCAGCTTCTTCAACCTCCTGACCCACCCCGACCAGCTGGAGCTGGTCAAGACGCAGCCGGAGAACACCGTCCGGGCGGTGCGCGAGCTGATGCGCTACTCCGGCCCGATCAAGATGGCCCTGCCGCGCTTCGCCGCGGAGCCGATCGAGATCGACGGGGTGACCATCCCCAAGGACGGCCAGATCCAGCTCGTGGTCGGCGCCGCCAACAACGACCCCGAGCGGTTCACCAACCCGCGCGTCCTCGACGTCACCCGCGCCGACAACCCGCAGCTCAGCTTCGCCGCCGGCGACCACTTCTGCCCGGGGACGTCGCTGGCCACGGCGGAGACCGAGATCGCGCTCAACAAGCTGTTCGCGCGCTTCCCCGACATCCGCCTGGCCGCCGACCCCGACGACGTCGGCCCACGCTTCCTGAAAGCCGTCACACGACTGCCCGTCCGGCTCGTGTGACCACCGTATCCATGCCCGACAACGAACAGCAGGATGAGTTTTGTTGCAAAGAGTCTTAGGAACGCAGTACCTGACCCCCCTGCGTGAGGGCGGATCGCTGCCCGGCTTGGTGGAAGCCGACAACGACGGCGTCTACGTCGTGAAGTTCCGCGGCGCAGGCCAGGGCACCGCGGCCCTGGTCGCAGAGATCGTCGTCGGCGAACTCGGCCGGCGACTGGGCATCCGTGTCCCCGAGCTCGTCACCGTCGACATCGACCCGGAAATGGCGCGCCGCGACCCCGACCAGGAGATCCAGGAGCTGCTGCGGGCCAGCGCCGGCGAGAACCTGGGCATGGACTTCCTGCCCGGGTCGGTCGGTTACGACGGGGTCGGGTGGGAGCCGCCCGCCGAGGAGGCCGCCAGGATCTACTGGCTGGACGCGCTGACCGCCAACGTCGACCGCACCTGGTCCAACCCCAACCTGATCATCTGGCACCGCCAGCTCTGGGCCATCGACCACGGTGCCGCACTGCTGTTCCAGCACTCCTGGCCGGCCGTCGCCGCCTGGGCCGAGCGCCGGTACGACCTGTCCCAGCACGTGCTCGCCGACCTGGTCGCTTCCCTCGACCCGGCCGTGCTCGCCAAACTCGACGCCGAACTCGCCGAGACGGTGACCGCCGAGGCACTGACCGAGATCACAGCCTTGGTCCCGGACAGCTTCCTGCTGGGCATGAACTCCGTTCCCCAGGAAGCGGACCCGGCCGACCTGCGGCAGCGCTACGTGGACTACCTGCTCACCCGATGCGCCGGACCCCGCGCGTGGTGGCCGGAGGAGGACGCATGACCACCGCCACGCCGTCCGTCCTCAGCTTCGACTACGCCCTGCTGCGCGCCGTCCCGCGAGTCGACCGCAGCGAACAGATCAACGTCGGGGCGCTGCTCTACTGCCCCGGCGCGGACTTCCTCGGCGCCGCGGTCCACATCGACGCCGATCGGCTTCGCGCGCTCGACCCCGACATCGACATCGACATGGTCACCGCGGCCCTGGACACCATCCGCGCGGTGTGCGCGGGCGGCCCCGAGGGCGGTCCCGCCGGGGCCGGCACGCGCGGGGCACGCTTCGGCTGGCTCACCGCACCCCGCAGCACCGTGATCCAGACCAGTCCCGTGCACGGCGGACTCACCACCGATCCGGCCGCCGAGCTCAAGCGCCTGATGGGACGGCTCGTGCACTGACCCGGGAGGCGGCCCGCCGGTCCCCCTGCTTCCGCAGTCGCGTACACGGAGGAGCACAGATGCAAGACATCATCAGCGCCGTTCTCGACCCGGACACCCAGCCGGAGGACTTCGCCGCCCTGCCCGTCCCGGAGAGCTACCGCGCGGTGACCCTGCACGCGGACGAGGCCGAGATGTTCGTCGGAGTCGCGGCCGCGGACCGCGATCCGCGCCGGTCGGTGCACCTCGACGAGGTCGCCGTTCCCCAAGTCGGGCCCGGGGAGGCGCTGGTGGCGGTGATGGCCAGCTCGATCAACTACAACACCGTGTGGTCCTCGCTCTTCGAACCGCTGCCGACCTTCACGTTCCTGGCCCGGTACGGCCGTCGCTCACCCCTGGCCCGGCGGCACGACCTGCCCTACCACGTCATCGGCTCCGACCTCTCCGGAGTCGTGCTGCGCACCGGGCCCGGCGTGTTCGCGTGGAAGCCCGGCGACGAGGTCGTCGCGCACTGTCTGTCGGCCGAGTTGGAGGCGCCCGACGGGCACAGCGACACGATGCTCGACCCGGACCAGCGCATTTGGGGGTACGAGACCAACTTCGGCGGTCTGGCCCAACTGGCGCTGGTCAAGGCGAACCAGCTGATGCCCAAGCCGGTGCACCTGACATGGGAGGAGGCCGGCACGCCCGGTCTGGTCGCCTCCACCGCGTACCGGCAGCTGGTCTCCCGCAACGGCGCCCAGCTGAAGCAGGGCGACAACGTGCTCATCTGGGGCGCGTCCGGTGGCGTGGGGGCGTTCGCGACGCAGTTCGCGCTGGCCGGCGGCGCGAACCCGATCTGCGTGGTGTCCAGCCCGGCCAAGGCCGCCCTCTGCCGGGCGATGGGCGCCGACGCGGTCATCGACCGCGCCGACGAGGGCTACACGTTCTGGAAGGACGAATACGCCCAGGACCCGGCGGAATGGAAACGGTTCGGCCGCCGGATCCGGGAGCTCACCGGCGGTGAGGACCCCGACATCGTCTTCGAGCATCCTGGCCGGGACACCTTCGGCGCCTCGGTGTACGTCACCCGCAAGGGCGGCACCATCGTGACCTGCGCCTCCACCTCCGGCTACCGCCACGAGTACGACAACCGCTACCTGTGGATGTCGCTCAAACGGATCGTCGGATCGCATTTCGCCAACTACCGGGAGGCGTGGGAGTCCAACCGCCTCATCGCCAAGGGCAAGATCCACCCCACCCTCTCCCGAACGTACGCCCTGGAACACGCCGGTCAGGCAGTCGACGACGTGTACCGCAACCGGCACATCGGCAAGGTCGGCGTGCTGGCCCTGGCACCGCACGAGGGGCTGGGCGTCCGCGACACCGCGATGCGCGACAAGCATCTCGACGCGATCAACCGCTTCCGGCAGACGGAGTCGCCGCGAGACCGGGAACTCGTATGACCGGGTATGCGACGGCGCTCTCCACGCCGGGAGGGACCCCACACATGTCACCCCCGAAGAACCGTCGCATCGTGGAGGAGACGGTCCCGGAGTCGTTCCTGGACTGGCCCATCGTGGCCGGTGACGTGGCCGAGATCTTCGACGACGTGGAGCGGACACCAAGCCTGCTCAGGCAACGCTGGGCCGAGGGAAGCACAAGCTGTGGACCCATTGGCAGGACGCCGTACAGGAGCGCGGCACGGCACGCGGCCCTGGTCCGGATGTGCCGGGAGATCGACGTGCTCACCCCGGAGGATGCTTACGCCGTCTGGCAGGGCGACGGCGGGCCGATCCCCGTCGCATCTCTGTTCCGGCTCTACGACTACTCCTGGCCACCAGCAGACCGCGGCGTACGGGCATTTCGGCCGGGAACTGCCGGACCTGAAGTGGGAGAGCACCGAGCGCGCCCAGAGCCTCAGGGACATCGCGTCCTGAACTACACGCCTTCATGGAGGGGAAACGAATGACCGACAAAAACCTCGTCACGGTACGCTCCGACGCCGATCTCGACCAAGTGTGCAATCTCCTTGATGAGCATGGCGCCGTCGTCGTGGAGGATTTCCTGGCCCCCGACACCCGACAGGCGCTCTGGGCCGACCTGGGTCCCGCGCTGGAGAAGTTCGGCTACGGCGACAATGATTTCTCCGGGCACAAGACCAAACGGATGTCCTCGCTGTTCGCCCGTAGCCGGCACACGGCCGCCGTCGCGCTGCACCCGTTGTTCCTCGGGGCCGCCCGCCGACTCATTCAGCAGCCCGTGCCGGTGTGGTTCAGCGGTCAGCAGGTGAACATCTCACCCAACATCCAGATCAGCGCAACCCAGGTGATCCAGATCTGGCCCGATGAGGGTGCGCAGTGGCTGCACCGCGACGATACCTCTCACCTGCGGCCCTACCCCGCGCCCACCACCCGGGTCCAGGTCATGGTCGCGATGACCGATTTCACTGCGGAGAATGGCGCGACCATGACGATCCCGGGGAGTCACCGCTGGGACGATGAGCGGGCACCGCAGCGCGACGAGGCGGTGCCGGCCGAGATGCCGGCCGGATCCGCGCTGATCTGGCTCGGCGGTCTCTATCACGGTGGCGGGCATAATGCGTCCACCGAGCCGCGTACCGGGCTGACCCTGTCGTATATCGCCGGCAACATGCGACAGGAGGAGAATCAGTATCTCGCGGTGCCGATGGACGTGGTCCGCGAGTACCCCGAAGAGTTGCAGCGTCTGCTGGGCTACGACGTCTGTCCTCCATTCCTCGGCTGGTACGAATCCAGTAACCCGCATGCTCTGCTCGCCGAGCGCGCCGTTTGACGAGCTTCCCGCATCGGCCGTCATCCGCCTTCGACTTCCGAAGCTGAAAGACTGAGGATCTCGGTTTCCCTTCCTGTTTCTTGTCGGCGTGAACACGTTCCTTTATTGCGACGCAGGCGCCCGGCGAATTCACCCGAGAACCGGTAGGCGTCCCGGTGGGGACGCCTACCGGAGTCCTCGGAGGGCGTTTTGCTCAACCTCGATCCGTCAGCGGTGATCGCCACTTGTCGATGCGGTGATTTCACCCTGTTTGTTCCGTTGCTGTGTGGGTGGGGTCGTCGCGTGTCGCTGCGGCTGCGCCGGGGTCCACGGGCCCGGAGACCGCGGGGGCTCTCCTTCCTTGTTCTCGTGGGGACGGGTTCGTGCTGGTCAAGTGACCTGATACGGGCTGGTGAGCCGGTTCCAGGCGAGGGCGAAGGCGGCCGACCAGGGCCATGATGCGTCGAGGCGGAGGTGCCGGATGCGGGCATGCCGGACGAGACGACCGGTCTGGTGGTAGATCCGCATCCGCATGGTCTGGGGCTCGGCGTCAACCGGGTCCTCCTGGTCGTGGAGGACGAGGAGGCGGAGCCAGTCGTCGAGGTCGGCCGCGATGTTCGCCGCGAGCATCCAGCTCCTGTTCGTCGTCCGGGATTTGGCGGGCGATGACGGCTGACGGTCGGGGCCCGTGACGCGGCAGGGCCTCCTGGTCGTTTCGGCTGGTGATCTCACTCGCCAACGTCTGGACACAGGAGCCCTGTTGGTCCCGTATCGAGCCATGCCCGACGTCCCGCACGAGGTCGTTGAGCACGTTTCCTGGCTGATCTACGCCCGAAGGTATGAGCTGAACTCCCGCCGGCGCAGGCTGGGCTGCTTCCGGCAGGCTCTGCTGGTCCTGGTGCACCTGCGCAAGAACGAGACTCTGGCCCAGGTCGCCGCGGGGTTCGGCGTCTCCACCGCCACCGCCGGCCGGTACGTGAGCGAGACGGTCGGCCTTCTCGCCGAGCGCGCCCCGAGCCTGCACGAGGCCCTGCGCGAGCTGTCGCCAAAGGGGTTCGTCCTCCTCGACGGCACCCTGACCGCCACCGACCGTATCGCGGCGGACGAGCCGTACTGCTCGATGAAACACCGCCGTCACGGGATGAACGTGCAGGCCGTGGCCGCTCCGGACGGAACACCCCTGTGGTTCTCGCGAGCATTGCCCGGCCGCCCCCACGACCTGACCGCAGCCCGCGCCCACGGTGTGATCCAAGCCTGCCTGTCCCGTCAGCTCCTCGTCCTGGCCGACCGCGCCCACCAGGGGGCCGGCGCCACCGTCCGCACTCCCCACTACCGTCACCACGAGCTTCCCGAGGACTGCCAGCAGTACAACCGGGACCATGCCCGGCTGCGAGCACCGGGCGAACGCGCCTTCGCCCTCCTCAAGCAATGGCGGATCCTCCGCAAGGCCCGGTGCAGCACCAACCGCATCGGGCGCACGGTCGCTGCCATTCACGCCATCGAGATCACCTGGCGTTCAGGATGAGAAGCGTTCAGTCATCGACTTGAAATGTAGTGATCGGTGTGGGATTTCCTTGTCTCTGCCGTTCTTGGTCGTTCTGGACGCACGGGCTACAGCGCCGCGTTCGAGGAAGCGGTCACCCATCCCGTCGGCGATCTGCTGACCCTCGACCGCGTCAGTCTCGACAAGGCGTGGAGGGGTTTCGGACTGGGCCCGGCGCTGGCCGTCGAGGCGATCCGCCCTCTGTCCGGGGGCTGTTGCGCGGTAGCGGTGTTTCCCGGCATGGGCGAGCACCCCGAAGACCGTGAGCAGGTCACCGAGGCCTATCGGCTCCAGGCGAAGAAGAAGATCGCCGCATTGTGGGAGAGCATCGGCTTCCAGCCGTACCGCCGCGGGGTATGGCTCCTGGACACCGCCCTGCGCCGACCGGAGGAACTCATGCAGGCCCGCCGCGCTCAACTGCGCGCGCTCGGTACGGCCTTCCAACAGCCCGGGTCCGTCTGAGAGCGGTCCCGGCGGACGCCGCGGCCGGCGCAGACGGCACCGGCGCGTGCCGGCGAGACCGCGTACGATCCGGCTTTGCCTGCGGGCGCCGCATCGCGCGGACAACACGAACGGCGACGAAAACAGACAGCGGGGGAGCGGGGCATCGTGGGGGAGCGGCAGCCGGTGGACGAGGACATCCAGGACGCGCTGGACTGGGCACGGCAGCGCCTCAAGGAGATGGGCGTCTTCGAGGCGGAGGACGGACTGCGGTGGGCAAACTTCACATCGCTCATGTCGCAGACGTCAGCGGCACCAAAATCGGAGTGCGGATAACACCTGGTGCCGCTCGCCGAGGCCTGGGACTTCGGCGCCTCCGCCTGGACCGTCGCCCGGCGCGAGGCCTACGCCAACGACCTCGGCCAGGCCGCCAGCCTCGCCGCCGTCACCGCCCGCTCCAACCGGAGCAAGGCCGACCAGGACCCCGCCCAATGGCTGCCCCCGGCCCCGGACGCGGTGTGCCGGTGCATCTCCGAATGGACCGCGACGAAACCGCGCTGGAATCTCACCGCCGACCAGACCGAACACGACCGGCTCACCGAACTCGCCGACGACTGCGGCGACACCACCGTCACCTACACCCCCGCGGCGTAGAGCGACGGCTCAGGTGCGGGCCCGGCCGCCAGAACGACGGCCGGGCCGGCTGTGGTCCCAGGTTCCGCCGGCGGTTGTCCAACGGCCTGCGCCGGGTCGGCTGCGCCCGGCTGCACCGCGGGCCCTGGCCCGCAGCCGTGACCCGACGGTCAGCACGACCACCCCGGTCACCGCCCCCGCGCAGGTGGCCGACGAGTCCGCGGCCAGCCGGTCCAGGTGTGCGCGCAGCGGGCCGAGCAGCACGAACACCACCAGCGACCCGGCCAGGCCGGCCGCCGCACCGGCGGCCCAGTCGCGGTGCCGCTCCCACCACCAGCGGGCCAGCACCATCACCACCGGTGCCTGAACCGGGCCGGTGTCCTGGCCCAGCAGGGTCAGCGCGGCGTACGCCAGGACGCACACCACGGCACAGCCCAGCGTCGTCCGGGCGGCCTCCGGCCAGGTCACCGGTTTCAGGTGCGCACCACGAAGTAGAGCCAGCCGCCCCACGTGCTCACGTTGCTGAGGTCCTTCGTGGAGCGCTCGTACGTGGGGCGGACGCGGAACTTCTGGTTGAGCGCGTTGGTGAGGCTGAGCTGTGCCTTCGCGCTGCTCGTCGACGACAGGGCGTAGCAGCCCGACGTGGTGAGCGTGTGCCAGGCGCCGCTGTAGTACTGCTGGACCTGGAAGCGCTCGCACTGGCCGGCCTTGTTGGGCGTGACGGTCGCGGTCACCGTGGGCTTCACAGTCTTGTGGAAGACGCGGTAGGTGATCCCGCTGTACGTGGTGCTCGTGTAGTAGCCGCCGAGCGCCGTCGCGATCTTCACATAGCCGTTGACGGCGCGGGCGGCCGTCGCGGGGGCGTAGCGGTAGTCGCCCGCGAAGGACGCGGTGAAGGTGGTGTTGCGGGTGATCTTGTAGGTGGTCCTCAGGTTGCCGTAGGTGTCCACGGTGCCCGTGGTGAGCAGGGTCTTCGTCCCGCCGTAGGGCGTGGCGTAGATCGACACCGTGCGGCCGTTGTACGTGGTGCCCAGGTGCGCGGTGACGGTGGCCGTCGCGCCGTACGCGTACGAGGAGGCGTTGCCGGCGACGGTCAGGGCGGTCGCCGCGCGGGAGACCTGGACGGTGGCGAGCGCGGTGGCCGCCTTGTGGGAGGCGTCGCCGGGGTAGGTGACCGTGTAGGTGTTGGCGCCGCCGATGTCGGGGGTGTCCTTCACCGTGATGGTGCCGTCGGCGGCCACCGGCGTGGTCCAGGTCACCGGGGTGCTGTGGGCGGCGTCCTTGCGGGAGACGGTGACCGTCCGGCCGGCGGCGTAGGGGCCGTCACCGAGCTTGCCGCCGAAGGACAGGGCCGCCCCTCGGACGGCGGTCGCCGGGGCGTTCAGCGTCAGCGTCGGGGCGTACGGGGCGACCATGATGCTCATGGCGCTCTCGGACGGCTGGTGGGTGGCGTCCCCGGCGTAGGCGAAGACGTACATGAACGAGCCGGCGGCGCCCGGGGCGTCGGTGACGGTGAACTGGAGGGTGGCCGGGTCCACGGGGACGGATCCCAGGGGCACGGTCTGCTGGGTTGCCTCGTCGCGCCGGGCCACCTGGACGGTGGTGCCCTGCGGGAAGGTGCCCAGGCCCAGCTGGGCCATGAGGCGGCCGGTGAGGACGACCGAGCCGGGGTTCGCCGAGGTGATGTCGGTGCCCACGACATCGGTCGGCAGCTTCGCCACGTTCACGCTCAGCGAGGCCGTCGCGGGGCGGTGGGTGGCGTCACCGGCGTACGCCACCTGGTAGGCGTAGGTGCCCTCGTCCTGGCGGAGGTCGGTGAACGTGAACGTGCCGTCCGCGCCGAGTGTGGTGCCGGGCAGGGCGGTGCCGTCGCGGGTGACCTTCAGCGCGGCGCCGGCCGGCAGGAAGCCGCGGGTGCTCAGCGAGCCACTGACCGTGTACCGCTCGGTCGGCACCGCGTACTGCGGGTGCCGCAGGGCGAGTTCGGTGTCCGTCAGCTTCGGGGCGTCCAGCACGTTCAGGCTGTGGGCACCCGAGGAGTCCTTGGTGACGGCGTAGAGGGTCGTGCCGTCGGCGCCCCACTCCAGGCCGTCCGGGGCGAGCGTGCCGGACGGCAAGGTGAGGTGGTTCTCGGCGAGGGTGTTCGTGCCGGCGTACAGGTAGACGCCGGAGGTGCCGGCGACGGCGACCGTGCCGTCGGTGTCGACGGCCACCGAGCCGGGCGCGGAACCGGAGCCGCCGGTGAAGTACGCGGCGGGGTCCGCGGCCGCGAGGTCCGTGCTGCGGTACGCCCGCAGGGCGAGCTGCTGCGGGGCGGCCAGCAGCACCCGCGTGCCGTCGCCGGTGACGGCGAGCCCGGTCGCCGTGCCGCCGTAGACCAGGGTGTCCGCCTTGACCGACGCCGTGCCGGAAGCGACGTTGAAGGTCGCCACGTGGCTGAGGCTGCCCTGCGGTTCCTCGGCCGCGAGCACGTCGCCGCCCGCGGCGAGCAGCGGTGCGGTTGTCCACTGCGACAGGGCCGGCTGCGGGATCGCCGCCGGCGCGGGCGCGGACGGGTCGACCGAGCCGATGCCGCCCTTGCCGTCGGCCGTGTAGCCGTACCAGACGCGGCCGCCCGCCACCGCGACGGAGACCGGGGAGCTGCCCGCGCCGGTGGACCAGCGGGCGGTCTCGGTGAGCGTCGCGGTGTCGATCGCGGCGATCGCTCCGCCGTCCGCCAGCGCCGCGTACAGCGTGCCGCCGTCGGGCGACAGCGCCAGACCGGTGGCGCCCTGCTCCCCCGCAACGGTGGTGACCGGGGTGCCGGACAGATCGGTCACCACGATGCCGGCCGAGCCGACACCCTGGCTGACGAAGACGTGCTGGTGGGCGGGGTCGACCACCAGGTGCGCGTAACCGGACAGCGGCAGCGCGGCCACGTCGTCGGCGTACGCCGCGGAGCCGGCCAGTCCGGCGGTGACGGTGGTCAGGCCGGCGACGAGCGAGAAAGCCACGACCAGGGAGGCCTGTTGGAGGCGCATGAGGCTCCTGTGAGAAAAATGGAACAAACAGTCGGACGATAACCCGCCGACTCGACACGCCCGGAAGCAGGGGCCCACTACGTGCGGGCAGCGCGCGCGACGACTTCAGCCGGGACTTCGGCGCCTTCACCTGGAGCTCCGCCCGACGCGAGGCCTACGTCAACGACCTCGTGGCCAGGAGGCCAGTCTCATCGCCGTCACCGCCCGCTCCAACTGCAGCAAGAGTGATCAGGATTCGGCCCAGTGGGGCCCCGGTTCCAGGGGCGGTGTGCCGGTACGTCCCCGAATGGACCGCGAGGAAGCTGCGCAGTGTGCTGGCGCTCGTCCGGCGCCGAGATTCGAGGGAAGGCCGACCGGGTCACGCGGACACGGAGTGAGCCATGACGTGAGCGTCTCCCACCGGCTACCGCCGGGAGGACCGGCCGTCCTCATGCCCCGCCCCCGGCCGGACCGGCTGACTCCGCCCGCGGTGCCACCGGCCCCCGCCGCCCTCAGCGTCCCGTCCGGCTCCCCGGCCTGCGGAAACCGCGACGAGTACCACGGCCGACGGGACGGAAGGCCTCGTCGGCGTCGACCCGCCCGACGGCATCTTCCCCGGTATTGACCGGTATTGGCGGGTGCTGACGTCATCCGTCGGTCAGCCGCTGGACGGCCTTGAGCACCTGTCCTGCTCCGTTCTCGGTCACCAGGTGTTGCGCCGCCCTTGCAGCGGCTCGACTGTGTGCCTGCTGCTTCACCACCTGGCCGAGTGAATCGGCGAGCCGTTCGGCCTCAGTGGCATAGCTCAGGTCGAAGGTGATCCCACCGAAGTCCGACAAGATCGACTACAGGGAGCGGCACGCTGTGGAGTGCAGGATCAACCGGTTCAAGAGACACCGGGCGGTGGCCACTCGCTACGAGAAACTCGCCGTCCGCTACGAGGCGACTGTGCTCGTCGCGGCCATCAACGAATGGCTGTGACTCGTATTCCCCTGCAGCCGGGAGAACCGTCAACGGTGTCCCAGTACGTTGACCACCCGGCCGTTGGGGTCACGGACGAAGAACCGGCGCACCCCCCACTCCTCGTCCTGCAGGGGATGAACGATCTCCGCGCCGCTTTCCCGCATGGTCGCGTAGGCCGCGTCCACGTCATCTACTTCGACGCTCACGTCGGGAGTGACCGGTGCGCTCTTGTCACTGGCCATGAAGCTGATCTGTGCCGTCGGACTGGACGGGGACGCGAGCGTCATGATCCAGCCGTGGTTCATGACCTCCTCGAATCCGAGCAGGCCGTAGAACTCCCGGCTCTCCTGCGCAGCCTCCGACTGGACATTGGGTACGACACGGCGAACGGCCATCGGTAACTCCAAGGTGACAACAGACCGGCGTTGAGGCTCTCCAGGAGTACTACGCCACACCAACCGCCGTACGCATTTTCGATACACGCCCTAGGTGCGCGGGGTGTGCAGTCGGTCGGCGGTGATGGTCAGCAGGACGCGTTGCTGCGTTCCGCCGGCGAAACCCGGGTAGGGACGTCCCAGGTACTTGTGCGACAGCGCGTCGATGTGTTCATCGGCTCCCTGCGTGGTGGTGGAGGTGACCCGTCCACGGACTCCCCAGTACCGCGCGGGCGCGTCCGGGTCCGCGACAGCGACAGCGACGCGCGCATCGCGTTCGACGTTGCGCATCTTCTGGTGCGTGGGAACCGTGTTGACGAGGATGTTCTCCCCGTCGGTGTCGACCCAGGTCTGGGTGATCTGGGGTGAGCCGTCCGGCATGAGGGTGGTCAGGAAGCACAGGGCGGGTGTGCGCAGGACGTCGACCAGTTCAGGGGGCAGGGACATGGTGGGCTTGCTCTCCGTTCGGTGATGCCGGGGGGACCGGGGCCTTTTCGGGGTGCGCGTCGGCTTGCTCGCCCTCACGCGGGTGGGACGGTTCGGCATGGCGGAGTCCGGCGAGCGACATGGCCAGTGCACGTCGCCATCGAGTGGGGTCGTGCTGCCGGGAGGCGTCCATCACCGCCCCCACCATGAGGTGGATGGTCTCCAGGTCGCCGGGGGCCACGTGGTCCGGCAACCGACCCGCACCGACCGCGCGTTCGATGAGTTGCCCGGCGAGTTCCGCGATCCTGGCGCACCCCTGGGCCAGCCGGTCGGTTCCCCGTTGGGCACCGCGCAGCAGCTCGCTCAGACCGCGATTGCCGGCTTCGAGCTCGAACTGCCGCTCCATGAACCAGGTGAGGCCGGTCCACGGATCGTCGGCCTGGAGTGCCTGGCGGGCCAGGGCGACCACGGCCTCGACGTGCTCGGCGAACAGGGCGTCCACCAAGTCCTGTCGCTGGGGGAAGCGCCGGTACAGCGTACCCATGCCGCTTCCGGCCGCGCGGGCGATCACTTCGTACGGCACTCCGAGTCCGTCACGGGCCATCAGCTCTCGCGCCGCCTCCAGCAGACGCTGCCGATTGCGCTCGGCGTCACGGCGCAGGGGACGTTCGGTCATGCGCCGAACCTAGCAAAGTTGAGGGCGGCCTCTCAAGTTGAAAACTCCCTCCACTTCATGGGTAGGGTGCATCACCGCACCACCGTCCCGACAAGGAGATCCGTAGTGCCCCCACAGCCCACGACCATCGAGCCGTTCCCCGTCTCGGTCGACCAGCAGGACCTCGACCGGCTCGCTCGCCGACTGGCCGACACCCGGTGGCCGGACCGGGAAACCGGTGCGGACCAGGGCCCTCGGCTGGATCGGATCCGCGCACTGTGCGACCACTGGGCCCGCGACTACGACTGGCGGCGCTGCGAGGACGAGATCAACGGCATCGGGTCGTACCGCACCGTCCTGGACGGGATCGATGTCCACTTCCTGCACGCTCGCTCGCCCGAGCCCTCGGCGCTTCCCCTGCTGCTGTGCCACGGCTGGCCCGGGTCCGTCCTCGAGTTCCGTCACCTGGTCGGTCCGCTGACGGACCCCCTCGCGCACGGCGGCCGGGCCGAGGACGCCTTCCACGTCGTGATCCCCTCGATGCCGGGCTTCGGCTTCTCCGGCAAGCCGGACACCACCGGATGGGGAGTCGCCCGCGTCGCCGACGCCTGGATCGAGCTCATGGACCGCCTCGGCCACCGCACATGGGTCGCACAGGGCGGCGACTGGGGATCCGCCGTCGTCGAGGCGATCAGCCGCAAGGCCCCCAAGGGCTTCCTCGGCATGCACGTCAACCTGCCCCTGGTCTTCCCCACCGCCGAGGAGATCGAGGCGGCGACGCCCGAAGAACAGCGCATGCTGGCCAGGACGCAGCGCTACGAGAGCGTCCTGTCCGGCTACGCGAAGGAGCAGGCCACCCGGCCGCAGTCCATCGGCTACTCTCTCGCGGACTCCCCCGCCGGACTCGCCGCCTGGATCTATACCCTCTTCGAGGACGTCACCGACAGCGACGGCGACCCCGAGACGGTCGTCCCGCGCGACGAGATCCTGGATGACATCATGCTGTACTGGTTGCCGAACGCAGGCCCCTCCTCCGTGCGCCTCTACTGGGAGGCACGGCATGAGCCGGGCGGCACCCCTGAGCCGAATCCCACCCCGGCCGGGTTCAGCATCTTCCCCGGCGAGGCCGTCCAAGCCTCGCGACGCTGGATCGAGCGTCGCTACCCCAACCTCCTGCACTACGGCCGGCTCGACCGCGGAGGGCACTTCGCCGCCCTCGAACAGCCCGCCGCTCTGACCGAGGAGATCCGCACCACCTTCCGGACCGTGCGTCCCGGGGGGCCCACGACCTGAACGGGCAAGAACGGTGCCGGACGCGCATCGCACCACCCCCTCCCATCGGCCCCGCCACCAGTCGTTCCAGACCGGGGACGGGCCCCACGGGCGCCCAGCACGGGGAGGCGGCCAGCAGACGGAGGCCGGCGGACCGGGGGAGCCGGGGCGTGGGGCTCGGGCTTGGTGGCGGTGAACAGCCAGGTGTGCGGCAGCGCGCCGAGCGGCTTGCCCGAGATCCGCAGAGGTCGAACCGGCTGATCGCGAGAGTGGCGAGGTAGCCGGCCTGGGGCGGCGGTGCTGCACGGCTGCACGATCGAGGACGACGTGCCGGTCGGGATGGGCGCCCTGGGCTCAACGGCGCGCGGGTGGGCGCCGCTTCACTGATAGCGGCCGGCACGGTGGTGCCGCAGAGCATGCAGATCCCGCCCGGTTCGCTGGTGGCGGGCGTCCCGGTCAAGGTCAGGCGCGAGCTGACGAAGGCGGGAGCGCCTGGGCGTCACGGCCAACGACGAGGGCTATCTGCTGCTCGCCAAGGCGCACTCGGAGCTGTTCGCGGAGGGCGGCGAAGCGGATCTCGACGGAGCGGGCTCTATGCGGGTCAGTGCCAGTAGGAGGGCGCAGACGATCCCGAGCTGTTCCAGGAGATGACCAGGAGAATGACGATGATCGCCAACGGGACGGCGACGAGCAGGGCGCACCCGATGTCACCGGGCAGGTTCTTCCTGCGGAGGCGCTGATCGAGCAGCTTGGCCTCGGAGGTGTCGTTCCGCCAGTGCGGCTGGAGCTCCGCGGTGCCGTCGGCGATCGCCCCGGCCACCCGGGCGACGTCCGCGGGGTGATACGTGCGCCACTTGCTCTCGCCCCAAGTGGAGTGCGACACATGGAGGTTGTTGCGGACTCCGTTGGCATTCGCGGTGGCGTACAGACAGGTCGCCCGGATGGTCGGCCAGGCTCGGGCCAGCTGCCTCTCGGTCAACCAGGCGACGTGCTCCGGTTCGACTGCTGCCACGGGCGCACCTACTCTCGGCTCGCAAGCAGTCTCTCCCCGCTCCGGCCGGATAGGCAACACACTCTTCTCCTGCTGAGGTTTTCGGGGCCTGTCGGTGGCGACGGTGCGGCGGCTGCTGAAACGGCACGGCTGGTCCTGGCAGGCGCCTGCCCGTCGTGCGCTCGAACGCGACGAGCACGCGGTGGAGTTGTGGGAGAAGGAGGTGTGGCTGCAGGGAAAAGCCTCTCGGCGGCCCATGGGGGCTGGATCCTCTTCGAGGACGAGGCCGGATTCTCGATGACGCCGCCACGGGCCCGGACCTGGGGGCGACGTGGCCGCACGCCCGTTGTCCGCGTCCGGGGCAGATCCCGCCGCAGGACTTCGGTCGCCGCGCTGTGCTGCCACAAACCCGGCGAGAGCGCCAGACTGATCTATCGGCCCCGTCGCCATCTGCTCCTGAAGGGGGCACGGAAAAGCTTTTCCTGGCAGGACTACCGCGACCTGCTCGTCCGTGCACACGTCCAGCTCGGCGGCCCGATCGTGGTGGTCTGGGACAATCTCAACACCCACCTGGCGTCCGGGCTGAAACGGTACGAGGCCGAGCACGACTGGCTCACCACCGTCCGCCTCCCGCCGTATGCACCCGACCTGAACCCCGTCGAGGCCCTCTGGTCACTCGTACGCCGGGCCATGGCCAACACCGCCTTCGACACACCCGACGACCTCGACCGTGTCCTCCGCCGGGAGCTACGCAGGATCCAGCTCCGCCCCCACCTGACCGACGGCTGCCTCACCACCACCGGCCTGACCCTCGCACCACCGACCCCGCCCTGAAAACCTCAGCAAGCACTTCCGCTCGTGGAGGCCGTCGAACGAGGTGAGGGAGACCCGGCCGGGGTGATGGGGCCGTACGGCCGGGCGCGCGGTGATCAGCCGTTGAGCGGGAGATCGTAGCGGGTCCACGGAGACCAGTTGCCGTCGTGGTCACGGTTGCGGCCCCAGTACTCTGCGGTCTGGTCGTAATAGAACACCCTGAAGGTCCAGGGATCGCTGGTGTCGTAGTCGTAGGCGCGCGCCGTGCTCCACGCCTTTCCGCCCATGGACATCCATCCCGACCAGTCCCCGTCGGAGTCGGTCCAGCGGGTCCACACCGCACGGTCGGTACCGACGACGAATTCCTGCTTCGTACCGTCGGGCAGCTTGTAGCTGGTCACGCCGTATTCGCAGAGGTAGATGCCGCCTCCGCGCGAGCAGTTACTCGCCTCGGCCGGCGTGGCCACCACCGAGACACTCGCGACCGCGGCGGCCGCAATCACGGCTGCCTTGAACTTACGGACCAGCATGACTCTCTCCTTCGGACGTGCGACCGGCCCGTTCGGGCAGGCACGCGGTGCTGACAGCAGACTCTCCACCTCGTGGCCATCCTCATCTGGACATGACGCTGGCCAAAGAGACAGGACCTAGGCGCGCGGCGTCCGCCGACCCATGCCCCACTCGCCGAGCGGCGCGGCGAGGTCGGAATCGGACAGCTGGTAGCCGAAGACCACGGTCGCGTGCGGGGTGGGGGCGGAAATGGGCCGTCCGTGGTCCGCCTCGGACGCCTGGCCGGTGGCCGCGGCCACGGCCGCGATGACGACGCCACCGGCCATGGCCATGGCACCGGCAAGCGAAGTGATCTTCTGCTTCATGTTCGCTCTTACCTTTCGCTCTGCTCGACATTTCCCGCTTTTCATTCCTGGACCACCGAGAGGGGCCAGGCGGGGACGCTGTGCGTCGGCGGTGGGGTTGTCCGCCGGTGCGGGACAGCGCCTCTGCGGCGGGCCCAGTCGATCACGGTGGACGGGTACGGTCCCAGGCAATTCCACCTGCAAAAATACGGTCGGTGTTCTTCTGCCGGGCCTCGGAGCTGCTGCACCGGCGCAGTTGCCGCTGTACCGTCGTGGCCGCGCTGCCGATGCCGGGTTATCCATCAGGGGTGACCGAGGGCGTCGAGCATGTTCGGGGGCACTGCCAGGTTGATTGACCGGTTGGGATGATCTTCGGATTGATCACGGTGGGAGGGAGATCGTCCGTGGGGAGTGCGTCGGCGTCGTACAGGGGGGCGCCGGTACCCGGTCGAGGTGATCCCCCCTGCGTGTGGCTGTATTTCCGGTTCCCGCTCGGCTTCCGCGAGGTGGAGGAGCTGATGCTGCAGCGCGGCGTGATCGTCTCCCATGAGACGGTGCGGCGATGGTGCGCCACGTTCGGCCGGGCCTACGCCGGCGGACTGCGTCGCCGCCGGCCCCAGCCCGGCGACACATGGCATCTGGACGAGGTATTCGTCAAGATCAACAGCGCGCTGAGGTACCTGTGGCGAGCTGTCGACCAGGGGGCGACTGCTGGACATCCTCGTGCAGGGTCGGCGGGACAAGGCTGCCGCCCGGTGTTTCTTCCGCCGCCCGATGAGGAAGACCCGCGCGGCGCCGCGGGTGACGGTCACGGACAAGCTGTGCTCCTGCGGCGCCGCCCACCGCGAGGTCATGCCCCAGGTCGAGCACCGCTCCCACAAGCGATCGAACAACCGGGCCGAGAACAGTCATCAACCGACGAGACAGCGCGAACGCGCGATGAAGATCTTCCGCAGCGTGGGCGGGGCGCAGCGCTGCCCGTCCGCGCTCAGCGGCATCTCGGCCCGCTCCCGCCCTCGCCGTCACCTGACGACAGCCTCCGACTACCGAGCCGAGACGACCGTCCGCTTCGCCGTCTGGGAGCAGATCACCTGCGCTGCCGGCTCGCCCACCACGGCCTGAAGACCCGCCCGGCCCCAGGGCCCATCACGCCCCAACGCGCCGACAGGAACTCGCGCAGCACCTCTACGAAGGCCGGCTCGCCCGTGTCGCCGAAGCCGCGTAGGTCGGCATGGAGCAGCCCGTCGGGATATCCGGCACGGCAGCGGTGGGCCCAGTGCAGCACGAGGGCCGTCTTCCCGACCCCGGCGGGCCCGACGACCAGACAGACGGGCGCCTCGCCTTCGGCAGCACGCGACAGAGCGGCCGGTTCCCCCGCCCGCCCGTGAAAGCCGCGAGGCGCGCGCGGCAGCAGGTCGGGTGCACCGGTCGGCGTGACATCCCCGGCCATCGCCTGAAGCGGGCGGTGTGGCAGCTACGAGCCGTCCGACGCGTGGGGTGAAAGAGGGCGCGGCGTACCCAGATGCTGTTCAACCCGGCGGTGCACTTCGCGGCACCGGTGCAGGTCGGAGAAGCGGGCCGACTTCCCCTTCGGCGGCGGCAACAACCGGTACTGCGTCCTCGACACCATCGACGTCTGGACCGAAGACCCTGGCCTTCTCAAGATGGCCACCCTCACCGACAGGGAGACCGGCAAACTATCAGCCCGACCGGCGGCCCTCGTCACCCGATTCCGTGGCTCCCGCGCCGCCCCGGCGGTCGCCGCTCAGGACGTGCCGCGGCTGTGGTGCAGGGCCGTGGGCGCACCGGCGGACTGGCTGCCCTCATCACCGAGGCTGATGGTGTCGGCAGCGGTCAGCTGGACCACGTACAGGTGGCCGCTCTCGCACTGCAGCGAGGTGTCCGAGCGGTTGGTCGCGTGGCTGGTGGCCGCGACGAACGTGGCTGTCGTGCCACGCACCGACCGTAGTTCCAGGGCTTCCGTGCAGCCGACCTCGCGGCCGGTGCCGGCCTCTTTGATGTTGCTGACCTGTTTGCCGGCCAGTTCGCCCACCTCGGCGGTGTGCAGGGTGAGGGTCACGGTGAACGACTCGGTGCGCGGGTGCTGTTGGCCGTCCGCGTCAGGGTTGCCCGGCCCCGTGCCGGTCCAGACGCCCGCCCATGCGGCGGAGAGGGCGGGTGCGGAGGACGAGGGGGGCGGGGAGACCGTGGAGCCTTCACCGGCCGCCTCCTTGCCGAACGGGTTCCACAGCAGGACGCCGGTCACCAGGGCGGCCACCGCGAGAACGGAACCGGCGACGGTCCAGCGGACGCGGCGGCGTGCGCCCCCCTCCCTGTGGGGGGTGCAGGCACCGTGCGGCCCGCACCCGGCCGGCCCGGCGGTGCCGGGGGCGAACGGGCCGTACGGGGTGAGGGTGTCCGGGGCTGCCCGGCCGTAGGGGGCCGGGGTGTCGGGGGGCGTCGAGTAGGGCGCGGCAGGGATCGCGTGGTCGAGGGACGGGGTCAGGGACACCGCCCCGGCGGTCGTCGGCGCGGGCGGTCTCCCGCCGGCGGACGTCACCGCGTCCGACGGCGCCTGCCCCTGGCCGTGCTGCGGTACCGCGCACCGGTGTGCGCCCTCCTCCTCGCGGGTTGCGAGGTCGGCACCGAGTCCGGGCGGGAGCGCGTCCTTCCACGCGTCGGCCGCCGGAGCGGGCCCGCGCTCGTGAGCGGCCGACCGTGGGTCGTCCGCGGCCCGCCCCCGGCGCAGCCGGGCCGCCAACTCGGCGCTGTGCGGCCGGTCCTCGGGCCGCTTCGCCAGGCAGTCGCGGATCAGCGGGGCCAGTTCGGCCGGTACGCCGTCCAGGCGGGGTGGCTCGTGGACGATGCGGTAGAGCAGGGAGGCGGCCGAGGGCTGTTCACCGGGATGCTCGAAGGGACCGGTGCCGGTCGCGGCGAACACCAGGACCGCGCCCAGGGAGAAGATGTCGCCCGCCTCGGTGACGGCTCCCCCGGCGGCCTGTTCGGGAGCGAGATAGCCGGGCGAGCCGATGACACCGCCGGTGCTGGTGTGGCGGGGGTCGTCGGCGGCCCGGGCGATGCCGAAGTCGATGAGCATGGGCCGGTCGCGGCCGAGCAGGACGTTGGACGGTTTGACGTCCCGGTGGGTGAGCCCGCAGGCGTGCACGGCGGCCAGCGCCGCGGCGAGTTCGGCGGCCAGGGCGCGCAGGGCGGCGGGCGGCAGCGGCCCGTGCCCGGCGACCCAGTTGGAGAGGGCAGGCGCGGCGACGTACTCGGTGGCCAGCCACAGTGGGCGGTGGCCGGGCGGGCTGAAGTCCACCACCGAAACGGTCCACGGGGAGCGGACGCGGTCGCTGGTGCGGATCTCCCGGGCGAAGCGCCGCTCGAAGTCCGGGGCGGCGGTGAGGTCGGGTCGGACCGTCTTCAGCGCCAAGGGGCGGCCGGTCGGCGTGCGCGACAGGTAGACCTGCCCCATACCTCCCGCGCCGAGCCGTGCCAGCAGCGGATAGCCGCCGATCGTGGCCGGATCCGTGCTCTCCAACGACTGCACGTACGCCTCCCCCTGGTCACCTCACCCCGTGACGGAAAAGCAGGATAGTGGGCGGCCCGGCCGGGGTATGTGCGCGGACTACGCCACCGTCAACGGCAACTGGGCGGCCTCACCGTCGACGAATGCGACCAGCGCGCCCACGAGCGAGTCACCGCCGACTGACGCGGCGAGCCCCTTCCCCGCCGCCACGACACCGCGCTCGGCATCCTGGAGCAGCTCCCGGCCAGGCTCCCTGCAACAGAAGCTGGCCGTGGTGGAGGTCGCGGCCGCGAACCGCACGAGCCGGGAGCGCGGCCAGCCGGGGGTGCGGCTGCGTTGCTACCTGGACCTGCGCCAGGAGCCCGGCCCGTAGCGGCTCGCGCGGTGCCGGCCGTGGGCTGGTCAGGGTGTGTCGCCGGAGTAGTACAAGCGGCAGCTGACGCCGGGGCCGGGTGCCCGGGGTTCGCCGGGGCGCGCGTCGCACAGGGCGCGGCCGCCGGGTCACCGTTGGACCACGGCATCGGAGAGGGCGCGCATGGCGGCGTACTCGCGGCCATGACGGTCGCCGAGGCAGTGGTCTCGGCGCGTCCGCGCTGGCTGAGCCGCCGACTGCCCGCCGCCCAGTGGGTGCCCCTGCTGAGCGCGCCGCTGGCCGTGACCCTCGCCGCCGCCACCCTCGGCGGACCGTGCCGTGGGCCGTGGTCGCGCTGCTGTGCGCGTTCGCCGCGATCACCGGGTTCGTGTGCCCGGTGCAGCGTAAGCTCGTCAACGACGCCGTCCCGGCCGACGCACCACGCTGCTATCCGTGGAGAGCAATATGGATCGCAGGGTGTGCGCACGGGCGGCGGTCGCCGCGGGCGCGTATCCCACGGCCGTCCGACTCGACGCCCTGCTGTGGCACAGCGCCGCGGTCACCTGCGTCCTGATCCCGGCCCTGCACCGAACCCGCCGGGCGGGCGAGCCCCGGACCGAACACTCCACCGCCCGTACACCCACCCCCGGCTCCCACGTCCCCCGGCCATCGGAGCAGCCGGTGTCCCTGCCGGCGGACGAGGGCGCCGCCCAGCCGCCCCTGGGTTCCCGCCGAGGCCGGTGAGTGCATCACGGAGTGCGATCGTGGACGTCCGTCGGCCGGGGCGGGGACCAGCCGTGCTGGACGCCGTAGGGCTCGCGGTCGTCCGTCCTGGTCACCACCGGGGTGTCGAAGCCCTGCGTGAGGACCAGGCTGCGCAGGGTGCTGCAGCCGAGCAGGACGGTTCCGGCCGCCGTGAAGAACAGGACGAACAGGTCGTCGTACCCCCGGCCGTCCCCCGTGCGCACCACCTGCACCAGGCCCCAGCCGCTCAGCACGGCCAGCACCGCCCAGACCGGCCACAGCAGCCGGTGCACACGTCGGCGACGCCGCACATCGGCCGCCGACCCAAGGACGACCCGCACGCGGGCGCCGCACTGCTCACAATGCTCGCTCCGCTCGTTGGTCCGGTCGGCGAACCGGTCCAAGCTCCTCACCTCCGCGCCGACCAGTGTCTTCGTCTGGGTGCTGTCCCCGACATGCCGCGTGACGTAGGTGTGCGTGATGCTGTACCGGAATCTGTCCGAGATCTCGCTCGCCACGCTGCCTCCCTCTGCGCTGGTATCGCCCAAATCCCTTCCCCGTCCGGGCCGTTCGCACCCGCAGGCCACCGACGACGCTGACCCCTTCGCTTCCCGGAGCCGATGGTGGGCAGCCTGGCGGCCCGGCTGCCATGTCGGGTCGCGCCGGGTTCTGCTGCCCGGCGTCGGGTCGGAGTCTCACAACGCGCGAAATTCGCTGGTGAGGGCAACACCAGCCCCATGCGCCCCCCTGTACAGGTCACGCCCATTCCATGCCCAGCTTCCGAGGTGCGTCGAGCTGTTCGGAGGCGAGTTTGTCATGTTTCGCGCGGGTCTTCGATGTCCATGCGCCTGGCTTGACGGTCACCGGTTCCGTCTCGCTGTCGACCGCGATCTCCTCTCAGCGGGCTCCGCGGGAGAGGCTGTTGTCCTTCCTGCAGGGCACCTTCAGGTGATCGTCCACGACGGGGGCGTTCTTCTTGAACTTGCGGTGCGGCGGGGTGACCATCCGGCTGCCGGTCTGCGCGCCCGGACCCTGGTGACCGGCATCGGCGAGGATCTCCACTGCGGGACCGTCGGCCAGGAGCTCGACCAGCCCCAACCGGCGGGCGTGGGTGATGCCCGCGCAGCTTCTGGGCCTGGTCGGGCTGCAGAGGCGCACCCGCCCGTCCTCGTCGGTGACCACCATGGTTTTGACGGCGTTCTGCTTGCTCTTGCCGGGGACGAACGTGTCCCGGCCCTTGCGTCCGGCGGCGGGCCGGCGGGCCCGGATCTCGGTACCGTCGGTGATGCCGGTCTTTCCGCTGACGCCGAGGTGGTCGACGACCTCGGCCAGGGTCCCCAGCCGCACCCCCGAGCTGATGGTGCAGCCGCGTTCGGTGAGCAGCGGTCGCACCTCGCCGATGGCGCGGGTGATGGTGGAGCGGTCCCCCCGAACCAGCAGGCGAGCACGTCGTGCGTGACCCCGTGCCGGAGGCGCACGAGGGTGGCCGGGAGCCGGTCGACGAAGACCGGTCGGTGCTTCGCGCCGACACCGATCACCCGCTTCCGGAGCCTGGACGCAAGCCTGGCCTGGTGCCGTTCATGCCACAACGGACCCAGCTCGGCCACGAGTTCAGAAATCACATCGGCCGGCAGGCCCGTGATCCTCCGGCCGCTGATGGTCGCTGCACGAGACACGTTCCCCACCACACGACCATGATCGACGATTGGAAACGCGACCTCTCACCGCCTACCGTGCACGAGCTCGTCAGCCAGCTGAGTCGAAGCACGATAGTTGTCACCAAGGCAGGCGTGCTGTCGTCAGGGCCACCGGACGGCGAGTGCTGAGCAGGGTTCTGGACCGTACGGTCTCAGCTGTCCACCCCGGCTTCCCACTTGCGTCGGCGCAGTACGTGGTCGCTGAAGAGGTGTCGGCTCTGGTCGAGCAGTTCACCCACCTCTGCGTCGCCGCGCCGCCCGTCCGGCGACGGATGCCAGCGCTGCACTGATTGCGCGGCCCAGGTGCGCAGTTTCATATCCGGGTCCTCGAGCAGACCGACCGCCGCCCGTAGCGCCACGGTGCCGCCGCGCGCGTCGAGCAGCCGGAACGCGCCGACGCGGACGTGCCGCGGCCGATCGGTACGGGTGCGCTCCAGCAGCCAGTCGGCGGGCAGTTCCTTGGCCGAGGGCAGCAGGGCGGCGGCGGTCTCGCGGACGACACCGGCAGCAGGGTCGTCGAGGAGTGGCCACAACTGAGCCTCTGCCAACTTGAAGTCGCAGGTCAAAGGACTGGTGTGGCCGATCCTCGGGATACTCACGCTGGCCGTCGGCGGCTGTCTGCGGAGTAGATCATCTGGCGGAGTTGTCTCGGGGGCGGATCAAGCGTCAGGACAAGTTATTGAGCATTGAAGGTAGTGATCGGGCAGGGTGGACGGATGCCTGAGTCGTTTTTGCCCGGAGGTTTTGTCAATGCGGTTGTTCGTGTCGGGGAGACGGTGCGCCGTCCAGCGTCGGCTCGCACGAAGTTCGTGGGTGATCTGCTGAGGCTGTTTGAAGCCAGTGGCTGGAGTGGTGCTCCGCGGTGTCTCGGTGTGGACGACGAGGGCCGTGAAGTCCTCCGTTACCTCGATGGCCACGTGGCATGGGAGCCGCAACAACCTGTCGCTGTGTCATCGGACGAGAGTCTGGTGACGGTCGCCCGGCTCGTGCGTGAGTTCCACGACCTGACGGCCGGCACCTGGCTGGCCGGAGACCAAGAGGTCGTGTGTCACAACGACCTGTCGCCCAAGAACACCGTCTATCGCCTGTCCAGCGGCGAGCTTCGCCCGACGGCATTCATCGACTGGGACCTTGCTGCGCCTGGCGCGCGGATCCACGACATCGCTCATGTCTGCTGGCAGTACCTCGATCTGGGCCCTTCGGTCACCGACGTCGAGGAGACAGCCCGGCGCATGAGGCTGATCGTCGACAGCTACGTGCTGCTGGACCGGCAACGTCTCGTGTCCACGATCTTGTGGTGGCAGGACCGGTGCTGGCGGGGCATCAAGACCCAGGCCGATACGGGTGACGTCGCCATGGCACGGCTCCGTGACGCAGGGGCGGTGACGCAAGTTCAGGCGGCCTATCAGTGGGTTTCCGATCATCGGGCTGCATTGGAACGCTCAGTGCGGTGAGCGCGTGGGCAACGGCCGCAGTCGGTTCGCTGATTCCGTCCCGTGGCAGTCGGACGGCCTTCTGCGATCCGACGCATGCCGGATCCCGAACTCCTGGAACGGATCACCGCGCGCCGTGCGGAACTGGACGAACTCGAAGAGCAGTTGGCCAAGCAGTTGGCGGAGGTGCGGGCCGAGCGGGACGAACTCGCCGTCGCCGAACGTGTCCTTGCCCGGGTGAGCGAGCAGCTCGCCGACGAACACGCCTCGGCCGCGCCGGCGCCCAGGCAGGTGGGCGGCCGGGCGGTGATGCTGCTCCCGCACCGCACGCCCGATGTGGAGGAGACCATGCTCCCGCCGGACCACCAGCGCATCCTGGCTGCCGTGCGGCAGGCCGCCGGACCGGTCATGGCCCGCCAGGTCGGCGAGATGCCGGGTGTCGACGTCACCGTGCGGGCCAGGCTGGAACCGCTGCGGGGGAGGCTGGTCAGACTCGTTGATCGCGGCTGGCTGCGCAAACTGCCCGACGGCCGCTTCACCACCCGCCTGTGACCGGGGACGCCATCGCCCGGAGCGCTGACTGCGGGGAGCGGACCCAACCGAGCCGCACCCTGTGGTCGAACTCCACCCTGCGCGAAGCCGACGGGTTCGTGAATTCCTGCGGCTGTTTGGTAGGGAACCCGTCGGCTGCTGTGGGTTTAGGGCTGGGTGTGCAGTGGGTTCGATCCTGGCTGCTCGTCCTGACGAGATCGGTCGAGTGATACTGCCTTGTTTGCGCTGCGTGCGTGGCGACGGCGCCGTACGAGCCGCGAAGCTCAAGCCGACCAGGCTCTTGGCAAGGCCGCGGCCCCCTGTGACGCCTCCTGTGGCACGCCATTCGGGTCGGTAGTGGACCGGGGCGTTGCGCAACTCGATCAGCAACTGGGCGTGTTGGTATGGCTGATGCCGGGATCAAACGGTTCCCTACGGAGGAGGTGTGGCACCAGCTGTATGCGGTTCAAGAGCGAGACCGCCTCCTGCCCCGCGCATCCCTCAGGCCGGCGAGTGCGCCCCGCTCGCATTCCTGGAGTCCTCCCTGGCCCCTCCTTCTCGTCGTCGCTGGGGCCGGCGGAGTTCTTCTCCAGTTCGAGCAACGTGGCTGCGAGCGCTTGATCACGCGAGTGCCAGTGCCAGGCCGCTACTCCTGGGTCATTAGTGCTCCAGCCGTAGATCGCTGGTGCGACGTCCGGCCGACCGCGCCTACGGGTGCGTGTCCGTGATCGCGATGACCTCGTCGAGGCGGTCCAGGGCAGCCTGCAAGTCGTCGACCTTGGCCTGGATGCGGTCCCGCTCGGCGCGCAGCATGGCTCGTTGCTCGGCGTCGGTGTGCCCGGAGTCCCAGCACGGAAGGAGTTCCGTGATCCTTTGGCTGGTCAGGCCAGCGGCGAACATCTGCTGGAAGAAGCGGACAAGGGTGACGGCATCCTGCCGGTAGAGGCGCTGGCCGGATGGGCTGCGCTCGGCGATGAGCAGCCCCTGCTGCTCGTAGTAGCGCACGGCGCGTACCGGGCATGGACATCACCAACTCAGTTGCCCTTGTCACCGGAGCCAACCGCGGCCTGGGCCGCGCTTTCGCCCAGCGCCTGCTCGAACGGGGCGCCCGCAAGGTCTACGCGACGGCTCGCCGGCCCGAGACCGTGGATTTGCCCGGGGTCGACGTGCTGCCCCTCGACATCGCCGATCCCGCATCCGTGAGGGCCGCAGCCGAGGCCGCCCCGGACGTCTCGCTGCTCATCAACAACGCGGGGATCCAGACGGGGACCGACCTGGTGACCGGTTCGCTGGACGCGGTACGGCACGAGCTGGAGACCAACATGTTCGGCCACTTGGGAATGATCCGGGAGTTCGCGCCGGCGCTCGCCAGGAACGGCGGGGACGCGATCGTCAACGTCCTCTCCGCCATGTCATGGTTCGGGGGCAAGGGCGCCAATGCCTACCACCTGACCAAGGCCGCCGCCTGGGCCATGACCAACGGCGTCCGCCTGGAACTCGCCGAGCAGGGCACACTCGTGACGGCGGTGCACCTCGGCCTGGCCGACACCGACATGGCCGCGGGCTGGCCCGTGGCCAAGATCGCGCCGTCGGACCTGGCCGACGCGGCGCTCGACGGTGTCGAGGCGAGCTCCGCCGAGGTCCTCGCCGACCAGTGGAGTCGGGACGTCAAGTCCCGGCTGCCGCTGACGCCGGAAGAATTCAACGCCGCGATGGACCACGCCCTGGCGGCGCTAACGGCGGCATGAGGGGCCCCTCGGGGCGCACTGCCTTCGGTCGGTTGCTTCCGAGCTCAGTCAATTAATACTCCATCCGCAGTTGTGGATCTTCATGCTGTGGCCTCGCGTCGGCGGTAGTGGCAGTCGCGGGCGCGGGGCTGGTGTCGACGACGCCATAGGGACCAGTGCAGGCGATGGTCGCGGTGGTCGTTCGGGGATGCGGCGGGCAGAGCGAATAGTCGCTGTATTTCGTTGCAGGTGAGGGCGATGAGTCCGGTGGGGGCGGCGTGTTCGTAGTGCTCGCCGGCGCGGATGACGGCCAGGAAGGCATGGGCGAGCATCGCGAGGGTCACCCAGCGCAGCCAGGGGGTGTGGCGGCGGACCTGGTGCTCATCCAGGCCGACGAGGCCCTTGCCGGCCTGGAAGGTCTCCTCGATCTTCCAGCGGGTTCCGGCGACGCGGACCAGGGCGGGCAGCGCTACTGGCCGTGGGCTGAAACAGCGGTAGTAGGCCACCTGGCCGGTGGTGCGGTTGCGGCGGATCAGTAGCTGGCAGGTGCCCGCCGAGCTCGACCACAACCTGATCTGGCGACCGGGGCTGGGTTCCGGACGCCTGGTCGCCCGGCAGCTGCTCGCCGTGCCGCACAGCTCCGTGGCCTGGTCGCCGCAGGGTGAACGATCCTGCGGCGATCCCTCGCCCGGGCACGGTTCGACCGGTCGGCGGCAAGGGCCCGGGACTGCTCGAAGGGCCACCCCGGGGACGGGGCGTGCGGACGCTACCGTCCGGTATAGGTGAACTCGTCGGCCGGGCTGGTGGGAGAGGTGGCCTTGCCGACCGTCACGGTGAGGTTCACCGTCTGGTGGTCGTCGAGCTGACCGGGCGCGGTTGCGGTGATCTGTCCGGTGGAGACGAACTTGACCGAATCGGATGCCTTGTCCTTGAAGTGCACGGTGGCGCCATCGGCGAAGCCCGAGCCGCTGATGGTGACCAGGGTGCCGACCTTTCCGCTGGTCGGGCTGACGGCACTGACCACCACAGGTGCGGGTCCGCCATAGGCGAACCGCCCCATCGCGACGGCCGGGGAGGTGCCGAGGGTGTTGGTGACGCGGACGTGGACGACGCCGGTTCCGTTGGGGACCTTAGCGGTGATCCTGCTGTCGGAGTCGATGTTGCGCGTGGGGCAGGCGAAGTGGCCGAAGTCGACCATACTGTCCTTACTGAAACCGGTGCCGTTGATGGTCACCGTGGCGCCTGGTTCGCCGAAGGCGGGGGTCACGTCGGTCACCACCGGTGCGGAAGGGACGGCAGGCGCTCCCACCAGGTCCAGGTAGGTGGAGTTGGCGTGCTGGAAGGCGACCTGGCCGAGGAAGTCCTGGGTGGTCTTGTTGACCAGGTTCTTGGCAAGGCTCGTGTAGTTGGTGTTCATCGGGCAGAGCGTGCCGGGCTGGACGTAGACGTTGCCCTTGGTGCGCTGGGAGATCGCCCCGATGAGCAGCTTCACTTCTTCGGTTGCCTGCGGTCCCGGGCTCGGGTACCAGCCGGCGGTGGTGTCGAGATCGGCCCACGCCTGCGGTACCAGGTCGTAGGCGTTGTTGTGACGCTCGTCGATGACCCACGGCACGGAGTCGAAGTAGTCGACGAAGCTCTGTACGCCGGCGGTCGGAGCGGCATAGGTGATCACCGCGAACTTCGGCTGTTTCGGCCAGGTCTGTGCCTGCAGGTACGGCGCGAGCATGGTGGCGATGCAACCGCCCAGGCTGTGACCGGTCAGATAGACGGTCGGCTGCGGCGAGGAGGGCGCCGAGTCGAGTGCGGCGGTGAGCGCCTGAGCGAGCGTGACGTTCGGGGAGGGTGAGGCGATCGAGCGGGCGTTGACAACCCGTTTGAACGCATCCATCGCCCCCTTGGAAACGGCGATGGGCTTCGGTGCTCCGCTTTCGGGGAACGGGACGACTGTGCCGACATCGAGGTCCTCGAGGATGTCGGTCAGATCGGCGTCCGTTCCGCGAGCGACCACGGCGAACTCGTTCGAGCCGTTGGTGCTCCGTGCGATGTAGGCCATATTCGCGTTGGCCTCGCTCAGGGCGAGCCACACCAGCCTCCACGCGCCCTGCGTCGCAAGGCTGGGATCGCTCAGTTGCGCGTTGACGCCGGTGATGATTCGTTCGGTCTGTTGTTGCGGGGTTTCCCCGGAGGGACGCGGGGTGGCCCCGGTGGCTGCAAGGGCAGCCAGGGTCATGGTCACCTGGGCGGTTGTCGAATCGGGTGCCATCGTCGTTCCTGCTCCTCGGATGTTTTGCCGGTGCGGAGGCGGGGTGGCCTTTCGGCAGCATCAAGGCAGATCTGTGCCGAACCGGCCGGCAGAGTGGATCGCACACAATCAGACCTCCCCTCTGCGTTGTCCGGCGCTTTTCCTGCCTGCAGGTTGGCCAGGTTCACCTTGTTGGCCGTTCGGCGTACGTGTGTGCGGTTCGCCGAGCCAGGTGCGCAGCGCGGTCGCCAGAGCTGCGGTGTCTGCGGGCAGGCCCGGGGCGGCGACCCAGGAGACGATGCCGCCGGGGCGGATGAGCGCGGCCGACGCAGGTGGGTCATCGAGCGCACCATGTCCTGGCTGACCGGCTACCGCCGCCTCAACCACCGCTACGAGCGAAAACCCGGCAACTACCTGGCCTTTCTCGGACTGGCAGCCGCTCTCTGCTGCTACAAACGCCTCCTCAAACTGACCATGTAGGACACGGTCTAAGGGGTGAGCCTCAGGGGCCGGTTGGGGCTCCTGAGGCTCCATTGCCCCGGTTCCCGCAGTCACGCTCACGCAGGAACGACGAGACGCGCTACGAGCGCTGCGCCGACTGGGCACAGGCGGGGGCGGGTCCTTCCCCGCACCTCAGCCGGTTGCACGCGCCCTGCTGGTTCTGCAGCAGCCGTTGCCACAGCCGCTCCGGCTCCGTCTCCGGGATCGGCACGGTGACCCGCACGCCGGGCTCGGCGGCGCCCACGTCACGGACGTACGCGGCGATGGGACGGCCCAGCGAGCGCCGCTCACAGTTCAGTCTGACCAGCGGCACCCCGGGTCCCGTCAGTCACCCCTGACAGCCCACCGGCATCTCATTCGTTATCGGCGCCTCGGTGCCGGGCAGCGGGTCGGCAGGGCACATACTCAGTGATCGTCGCACCAGCGGGTAGGCGGTGGCGTGCGGCGATCGATCCGACAGGCAGACTGAAGAGAGCGTGGGGATATGAGCGAGGCGAGCCGGCCGATGATGCCGGAGACGGTGGACAGTCCGGCTCTGCGGGCGCAGCCAACTGGTGCGGCGGCGCGGTGGCTGCTGCGTCACCGGGTGCAGCCGGCGGGGCCGGCGGCCGGTGAGAGTCATGCCGAGCCGCATGCCTGGTGGAAGGTGATGTGCCTGACCGGCGTCGACTACTTCTCCAGTCTGGCCTACGTCCCGGCGATCGCAGCGCTTGCGGCGGGGGCCGTGTCCCCCCTGGCGACGCTGCTGATCGTGGCACTGACGTTGCTGGGGATGCTGCCGATGTATCGCCGGGTGGCCAGGCAGAGCCCGCACGGTGCGGGGTCGGTGGCGATGCTGGAGGACCTGCTGCCGTTCTGGTGGGGCAAGCTGTTCGTGCTGGTCCTGCTCGGCTTCGTGGCCACCTCATGGATCATCACCATCACCCTGTCCACGGCGGACGCCTCGGTGCACGTGGTGGAGAACCCCTTCTTCCCCTCGGCACTGCACGGCCATGAGGTCGCCCTGACGGTGGTGCTGCTGCTGATCCTTGGCGGAGTGTTCCTGCTGGGCTTCAGCGAAGCGGTCAAGGTGGCCATCCCCCTGGTGGCTGTCTTCCTCGCCCTCAACGCCGTCGTCATCGGCGTCGGCGTGGCCCACGTGCTCACCGATCCCGAAGCCTGGTCGGCGTGGACCGCATCCCTCACCGACCTGGGCGGCTTCGGTGATCTGGTCGGCCCTGCCCTGCTGGCCTTCCCCCTGCTGGTGCTGGGCCTGTCCGGCTTCGAAACCGGCGTGAGCATGATGCCGCTGGTGGCGGCCGACGGCGCCGACGACGAGCAGCGGCTGCAGGCCCGCATCCGCAACACCCGCAAGCTGCTCACCGTCGCCGCGCTCATCATGAGCGTCTACCTGCTGGCCGCCAGCTTTGTCACCACCGTCCTCATCCCCGAGGACGAGTTCGAGCCCGGAGGCGCCGCCAACGGCCGTGCCCTGGCCTGGCTCGCGCACGAGCACGTCGGTGAGGCGTTCGGCACCGTCTACGACATCAGCACCATCCTCATCCTGTGGTTCGCCGGCGCCTCCGCCATGGCAGGACTCATCAACATCGTGCCCCGCTACCTGCCCGACTACGGCATGGCCCCCGAATGGGGCCGCGCAGTGCGCCCGGTCGTCCTGGTCTACACCACCCTGTGCATCATCATCACCGTCGCCTTCGACGCCGACGTCGACAAGCAGGCCGGCGCCTACGCCACCGGCATTCTGGCGATGATGGTCTCCGGCGCCTTTGCCGTCACCGTCTTCGTCGCCCGCCATCGACGGCGCGCGGCCACCGTCGGCTTCGCGCTGCTCACCGCGGTCCTGCTCTACGCGCTGATCGCCAACATCGTCGACAAGCCGGACGGCATCGCCATCTCCGGCTTCTTCATCCTTGGCATCATCACCGTGTCACTGGTCTCCCGCGTATCGCGCACCACCGAGCTGCGCGCCGACCGCCTCGTCTTCGACGAGGCCGCCCGCCGGTTCATCACCGACACCCTCGCCCACGACCGGTCCATCAACATCATCGCCAACCGCCGCGAGGCCGGAGACGACGCCGAGTACAGGGCCAAGGAACGCGAACAGCGCGGCGCCAACCCGGTGCCGGGCCCGGCCGACGTGCTCTTCCTGGAGATCGACGTGGTCGACCCGTCCGACTTCAGCGACACCCTCACCGTCCACGGTGTCGAAGTGGACGGCCATCGCATCCTGCGCGCCCAGGCCCCGGCAGCGCCCAACGCCATAGCCGCCATCCTGCTGGCCCTGCGGGACGCCACCGGTGTGCGGCCGCACTGCTACTTCGCCTGGGCCGAAGGCAGCCCCCTGGTGCACATGATCCGGTACTTCCTCCTCGGCCGCGGCGACACCGCCCCCGTCACCCGCGAGATCATCCGCAGCAACGAACCCGACCCCGACCGGCGGCCCGGCATCCACGTCGGCGACTGAGCCCGCCACGCCGTAGCCCTGCACAGGGGCGACCGAAGGACCGCGGCGGAGAGGGCGGCGCCGGTGGACATCGTCGCAGTGGTCGCTGACGATCTGCGTCGGCGTTTCGGAGCCACGAGAGTGTCGTTCCTCACCGGACAGGTACAGCGAATGATCGTTCCGGTCACCACCAGGGGCGACGCGATCGGACTGCTGGAACTGCTCCTGCCCGCCGAACCCGGGGACGACGTTCTCGACGAGGTCGGGGAAGCCGCCCCCATCCTGGCCTGCGTCGTGATCGCCAACGGACGCTTCACCGACCTCCACGCCTGGGACAAACGCTCCAGGCCCGCCACGTCGGCAGCCGAAAACCAGTACCAGTTGCTGCTTCCTCCTCACTGCCGTGCGAGGCCGCACAGTGCACCCTGTGCGGGAGTCTGGAGCCCTCGCCCGGACTGGCACGGACCCCAGCAGACCCTGCGGCACGTCAGCTCCGGCGCCGACACTCAGCGGGCCTCAGCCAGCCGCGTGAAGCAACAGCCGTGACCGGGGCGCTGTACCGCCCCGCCCCGCACGCCGGTTCGCCGCTCTCGCGCCCTCGGGGGGGGGGCGAGTCCGTCGACTGCGGAGGGCTCGCTCCACCCGGCAGTCCCACCTGATGGTCCGAAACGCGAGCGCCTGACCGGGCAGCAGTCCGCGCGCGCGGAGTGCCGTCCACCTCACGGGTCCGCGCCCCGGAGCCCGAACGAGGCCGCGGCGCGGGCCGTCCCCCCCGCTTCCCGCCTCCCGCCTGCGTCAATGTTCCGTCAACGGCTGCCGGCTGAGTACCGAGATGCCGCAAGGAACGGCCACAAGCGACGGAAGGCGGTCGGAACACCCGCGTCCCCCGCGCCGGGCGCCCGGCACGCGGACCGCCGGCCCCGGTTCCGGCTGCTGTGAAGCGGCTCACCTGCACCCCGATTTCCTACTCGCGGGTAGGGGCGAGCAGCGTATGAGTTCCGTCAAGACGCTCCGCGATGCCGTAAGAGAGTCGTCAACGGACGCCCCGTTCCGGCCACAGAGGCGCTTTCCTCTACTCGTCCGTTCAACCGAGCCTGACTCCAGGAGTTCGCGATGGCCGATCTGGCCTTCGTCATCACCACGCTCGCGGGTTTCGCGCTGGTGGCCTTCATCGCCAAAGGGGTGACGAAGCTGTGACCGCCGAGAACGTCGTCGGCCTGGTCGTGGCCGTCTCCCTGCTGGGCTATCTCGTCCTCGCCCTGATCTTCCCGGAGAGGTTCTGAGAGCAGCATGGGTCCAATAACCGCCGGCGTGCTCCAACTGCTCGCCCTGACAGGCGCGCTGGCGCTCGTCCACATCCCCCTCGGCACCTACATGGCCAGGGTCTACTCCTCGAAGCGGCATCTGCGGGTCGAGAAGTGGATCTACAAGGGCATCGGTGCCAACCCCGACGCGCATATGACGTGGACCGCGTATCTGCGCGGTGTCCTCGCCTTCTCGGTGATCGGCGTCCTCTTCCTCTACGGCCTTCAGCGGCTCCAGGGGGTCCTGCCCGGCTCGCTCGACTTCGACGCCATCGACCCGGACCAGGCGTTCAACACGGCCGTGTCGTTCGTGACGAACACCAACTGGCAGTCGTACTACGGCGAGCAGGCCATGGGTCACGTCGTGCAGACTGCCGGTCTGGCCGTGCAGAACTTCGTCTCCGCGGCCGTCGGCATGGCCGTCGCGGTGACGCTGGTGCGCGGTTTCGCCCTCCCTCACTCTCGGCTTCGCTCAAGCGGGGGGACCCCCATCCGCTCCGGTGAACTCGGCAACTTCTGGGCTGACCTGGTGCGCGGTGTCGTACGTATCCTCGTGCCGCTCGCGCTCGTCGCCGCGATCGTGCTGGTCGCCTGCGGCGTGATCCAGAACTTCTCCGGTATCCACGAGGTCGGCCAGTTCATGGGCGGCTCGCAGGAGTGGAACGGGGGCGCGGTGGCTTCCCAGGAGGCCATCAAGGAGATCGGCACAAACGGCGGCGGGTACTTCAACGCCAACTCCGCCCACCCCTTCGAGAACCCGACCCCGTTCTCCCACCTGTTCGAGATCTTCCTGATCCTGGTGATCCCGTTCTCCCTGACCCGCACGTTCGGCGTCATGGTGGGCTCGGTGAAGCAGGGCCACGCCATCCTCGCCACGATGGGCACCATCTGGCTCGGTCTCGTCTCTCTGATGATGTGGACCGAGTTCTCCCACCACGGCCCGGCCTTCGAGCTCGCGAACGGGGCGATGGAGGGCAAGGAGGTCCGGTTCGGCATCGGCGGCTCGTCGATCTTCGCCGTGTCGACCACGCTCACCTCGACCGGTGCGGTGGACTCCTTCCACTCCTCCTTCACCGGCCTCGGCGGCGGCATCACCCTGCTCGGCATGATGCTGGGCGAGATCGCGCCCGGCGGTGTCGGCTCCGGCCTCTACGGCATGCTGATCATGGCGATCATCGCGGTGTTCATCGCCGGTCTGACGGTCGGCCGCACCCCCGAGTACCTGGGCAAGAAGATCGGTACCCGCGAGATCAAGCTGGCGGCCCTGTACATCCTGGTCACCCCGGCACTCGTGCTGATCTTTACCGCGTTCGCGATGGCCCTGCCGACCCCGCCGAACTCCATGACCAACAGCGGGGCGCACGGATTCTCCGAGATCCTCTACGCCTACACGTCCGCCTCGAACAACAACGGCTCGGCCTTCGCCGGGCTGAACGCGGACACCCGCTGGTTCAACAGCACGCTCGGCCTGGCCATGCTCTTCGGCCGCTTCGTACCGATGGTGTTCGTACTCGCTCTCGCCGGCTCGCTGGCCCGGCAGACGCCGGTTCCGGTCACCGCGGGCACGCTGCGCACCGAGAAACCGCTGTTCACCGGCCTGCTGGTCGGCGCGATCCTCATCATCACCGGTCTGACCTATTTCCCGGCCCTCGCGCTGGGCCCGCTCGCCGAGGGGCTGGCGTGACGACCACCCGCACAGAGAAGTCAGAGGACTCCATGTCCGTATCCACTCCGGCGCCCCACCAGGACGCGCCGACGGGTCACAAGACCCCCGAGGGTCGTGTCGGCGCGGGTCTGTTCGACGCCGGGCAGATGGTGAAGTCGCTGCCGGACGCGTTCCGCAAGCTCGACCCGCGGGTGATGGTCAAGTCGCCCGTGATGTTCGTGGTCCTCGTGGGCTCCGTCCTGACGACGGTCTTCTCCTTCCAGGACTCGGGCGACTGGTTCGGCTGGACGATCAGCGCCTGGCTGTGGCTCACCGTGATCTTCGCGAACCTCGCTGAAGCGGTCGCCGAGGGCCGCGGCAAGGCGCAGGCGGACACGCTGCGCAAGGCCAAGACCGACTCCGTGGCCCGCAAGGCCGACGGGACCGTGGTCCCCGGCACCGAGCTGAGGGTCGGTGACCTCGTCGTCTGCGAGGCCGGTGACGTCATCCCGGGTGACGGCGACGTCGTCGAGGGCGTCGCGAGCGTGGACGAGTCGGCCATCACCGGCGAGTCGGCGCCCGTCATCCGCGAGTCCGGCGGTGACCGCTCGGCTGTCACCGGCGGTACAAAGGTTCTGTCCGACCGGATCGTCATCAAGATCACGACGAAGCCGGGCGAGACCTTCATCGACCGGATGATCAACCTGGTCGAGGGCGCGGCCCGGCAGAAGACCCCCAACGAGATCGCGCTGAACATCCTGCTCGCCTCGCTGACGATCGTCTTCCTGCTGGCGGTGGCGACCCTGCCGCCGTTCGCGCACTACGCCGGCTCCGAACTCGGCATGGTCGTGCTGGTCGCCCTGCTGGTCTGCCTCATCCCGACCACCATTGGCGCGCTGCTCTCGGCGATCGGGATCGCGGGCATGGACAGGCTCGTGCAGCGCAATGTCCTGGCGATGTCCGGGCGCGCGGTCGAGGCCGCCGGCGACGTCTCCACGCTGCTGCTGGACAAGACCGGCACCATCACGCTCGGCAACCGCCAAGCCGCCGAGTTCGTGCCGGTGCGCGGGACGACGGAGGCTGAGGTCGCCGACGCCGCCCAGCTGTCGTCGCTGGCCGACGAGACGCCCGAGGGGCGTTCGATCGTCGTCCTGGCGAAGGAGAAGTACGGGCTGCGCGAGCGGCACCAGGGCGAGCTGGTGGGCGCGGAGTGGATCGCCTTCACCGCCCAGACCCGTATGTCGGGCGTGGACGTCGACGGGCGCCGGGTGCGCAAGGGCGCGGCCGGCTCGGTCATCGCCTGGGTCGAGGAGCGCGGCGGCCGGGTCGCCAAGGACGCCGGCCCCGTCGCCGACCGTATCTCCGAGGCCGGCGGCACTCCGCTGCTGGTCGCGGTCGAGGACGCCGCCGGTGCCCGGGTCCTGGGCATCATCCACCTCAAGGACGTCGTCAAGGACGGCATGCGCGAGCGGTTCGAGGAACTGCGCCGCATGGGCATCAGGACCGTCATGATCACCGGCGACAACCCGCTGACCGCGAAGGCGATCGCCGAGGAGGCGGGCGTCGACGACTTCCTCGCGGAGGCCACCCCCGAGGACAAGATGGCGCTGATCAAGCGGGAGCAGGCGGGCGGCAAGCTGGTCGCGATGACCGGTGACGGCACCAACGACGCCCCCGCGCTCGCGCAGGCGGACGTCGGCGTGGCCATGAACACCGGGACGTCGGCCGCCAAGGAGGCCGGCAACATGGTCGACCTCGACTCCAACCCGACCAAGCTGATCGAGATCGTCGAGATCGGCAAGCAGCTGCTGATCACGCGCGGTGCGCTGACGACGTTCTCCATCGCCAACGACGTGGCGAAGTACTTCGCGATCATCCCGGCGCTGTTCGCGGCGGTCTACCCGGGCCTGGACAAGCTCAACATCATGGGCCTGTCCTCGCCGGACTCCGCCATCCTGTCCGCGGTGATCTTCAACGCGCTGATCATCATCGCCCTGGTGCCGCTGTCCCTGAAGGGCGTGCAGTACCGGCCGGTCAGCGCCGACAGGCTGCTCCGGCGCAATCTCGGGATCTACGGTCTCGGCGGCCTGATCGCACCCTTCATCGGTATCAAGATCATCGACATGCTCCTGTCCCTCGTCCCCGGGCTGTGACTCTCGAAAGGCGTGCTGATCGCCATGAACAACTCTGTGACCAACACCGCCCGGTTGCTCGGGGCGGGCCTGCGCGCCCTCCTCGCGCTGACCCTGGTGACGGGGGTCGTCTACCCGCTCGTCGTCACGGGCATCGCCCAGGGGCTGTTCCACGACAAGGCGAACGGCTCGGAGATCAGGTCCGACGGCAAGGTCGTCGGCTCCTCCCTGATCGGGCAGTCCTACAACCTGCCGCTGAAGGAGGGCGAGGAGACCCCGGCCGCCGACCTGAAGTGGTTCCAGGGCCGTCCGCAGAACGGCCTGGGCGCCAACAGCGCCAACACCCAGTACTCGCTCATCCTGTCCGGTGCGACCAACCGGGCTGGCGACAACGACGAGCTGATCCAGTGGGTGAAGGACGCCAAGACCGCCGTCGTGAAGGACAACTCGGTCCCCGGCTACGCGGTCGAGCCGGCCGAGGTGCCCGCCGACGCGGTGACGTCCTCCGGCTCCGGCCTCGACCCGGACATCTCCCCGGAATACGCGCAGATCCAGGTCCACCGGGTCGCCGTGAGGAACGGCCTGCCCGTCACCGAGGTCCAGGAGCTGATCGACGAGCACACCGAGGGCCGTACCCTCGGCTTCATCGGTGAGCGACGGGTGAACGTGCTCGAGCTCAACACCGCCCTCAAGGAACTCGTGGCGAAGAGCTGATGGCGTCGCGTGTTCTCGGCGGGGTCGGCGGCCGGCAGAAGTGCCCGGACCGGTCGGCTCCCGCCGCCATGACGTCGGTCGCTCCGCTGCCGACGCTCATGGTCCGACGTACGACAGGAGAGGCAGCACACTCATGACCCGGGTGCTCGTGGTCGAGGACAACCCGCAGCTCGTGCGGGCCCTCGTGATCAACTTGCAGGCACGTCACTACGGCGTGGACGCCGCCCCCGACGGGGCCACCGCCCTGCGGCTCGCCGCCGCGCGCCAGCCCGACGTCGTCCTGCTCGACCTCGGCCTGCCCGACATGGACGGCGTCGACGTCATCAAGGGTCTGCGCGGCTGGAGCCGGGCGCCGATCCTGGTGCTGTCCGCCCGGCAGTCCTCCGGCGAGAAGGTGTCGGCGCTGGACGCGGGCGCCGACGACTACATCACCAAGCCGTTCAGCATGGACGAGCTGCTGGCCCGGCTGCGGGCCGCCGTGCGTCGCACCGAGGACATTCCGCTCACCCCGGAGTCGACTCTGGTCGCGACGGGCGAATTCACCGTCGACCTGCTGGCCAAGAAGCTCGTCCGGGGCGGGCAGGACGTGCGGCTCACCCCCACCGAGTGGCACCTGCTGGAGATCCTGGTCACCCATCCGGGCCAGCTGGTCAGCCAGAAGCACCTCCTGCGGGAGGTCTGGGGCATCTCGCAGCCCAACAAGAGCAACTACCTTCGGGTCTACATGGCCCAGCTGCGGCGGAAACTGGAGAAGGACCCCTCCCACCCCCGCTATCTGATCACCGAGCCCGGCATGGGCTACCGCTTCGAAGCCTGACCGAGGGACGACATGGCACGCGGCAAGCTCCGGATCTACCTCGGCGCGGCACCCGGCGTCGGCAAGACGTACGCGATGCTGTCGGAGGCGCACCGCCGTATCGAGCGCGGCACGGACTGTGTCGTCGCCTTCGTGGAGCACCACGGCCGGTCGCGCACCGAGGTGATGCTGCACGGCCTGGAGCAGGTGCCCCGCCAGGAGATCGAGTACCGGGACACGGTCTTCACCGAGATGGACGTGGACGCCGTCCTGCGCCGGGCCCCCGCCGTGGCACTGGTCGACGAGCTGGCCCACACCAACGTGCCGGGCTCGCGGAACTCCAAGCGCTGGCAGGACGTGGAGGAGCTGCTGGCCGCGGGCATCGACGTGGTCTCGACCGTCAACATCCAGCACCTGGAGTCGCTCGGTGACGTGGTGGAGTCGATAACGGGTGTGCGGCAGCGGGAGACCGTTCCGGACGAGGTCGTCCGGCGTGCCGACCAGATCGAGCTGGTCGACATGTCGCCGGAGGCGCTGCGCCGCCGTATGGCGCACGGCAACATCTACAAATCGGACAAGGTCGACGCGGCCCTGTCCAACTACTTCCGCCCCGGCAACCTGACCGCCCTGCGCGAGCTGGCGCTGCTGTGGGTGGCCGACCGGGTCGACGAGTACCTGAACAAGTACCGCAGCGAGCACCGGGTCTCGGCCATCTGGGGCTCGCGGGAGCGGATCGTTGTCGGCCTGACCGGCGGTCCGGAGGGCCACACCCTGATCCGGCGGGCGGCAAGGCTGGCGGAAAAGGGCGCGGGCGGAGAGGTGCTGGCCGTCTACATATCCCGCAGCGACGGCCTCACCGCCGCCTCGCCCAAGGAGCTCGCCGTCCAGCGCACGCTCGTCGAGGACCTGGGCGGCACCTTCCATCACGTTGTCGGCGACGACATACCCGCTGCTCTGCTCGAGTTCGCCCGGGGGGTGAACGCCACCCAGATCGTCCTCGGCGTCTCCCGCCGCAGGAGCTGGCAGTACGTCTTCGGACCCGGCGTCGGAGCCACCGTGGCCCGCGACTCCGGCCCCGACCTCGACGTCCACCTCATCACGCACGGCGAGGCGGGCAAGGGCCGCGGCCTGCCGGTGGCGCGCGGGGCACGCCTCGGGCAGTCCCGGGTCCTCGCGGGCTGGCTCGCGGGTGTGCTGGGTCCCGTCCTGCTCACCCGGCTGCTGACGGGCGTCCTCCCGGACGTCGGTCTCGCCAACGACATGCTGCTGTTCCTGTCGTTGACCGTGGCGGCGGCCCTGGTGGGCGGGCTCCTCCCGGCGCTGGCGTCCGCGGTGGTGGGCTCCACGCTGCTCAACTGGTACTTCACCACGCCCGTCCACACACTGACCATCGCCGACCCGAAGAACATCGTCGCCATCGTGATCTTCGTCGGGGTCGCTGTGGCCGTTGCGTCGGTGGTGGACGTCGCGGCCCGCCGCACCGACCAGGCGGCGCGCCTGCGGGCGGAGTCGGAGATCCTCTTCTTCCTCGCCGGCCATGTCCTGCGCGGCGAGACGAGCCTCGACGCCCTTCTGGAACGGGTCCGCGAGACCTTCGGCATGGAGTCGGTGGCGCTGCTGGAGCGCGAGAGCGATGTCGCACCCTGGACCTGCGCCGGCAGCGTCGGTCCACGTCCCTGCGCCGTTCCCGACGAGGCCGATGTCGACGTCCCGGCCGGCGACCACATGGCACTGGCCCTGTCCGGGCGGGTCCTGCCGGCCGAGGACCGCCGGGTGCTGGCCGCCTTCGCCGCCCAGGCCGCCGTGGTCGTGGACCGCCGACGCCTTCAGCAGGAGGCGGACCAGGCCAAGGAACTCGCCGAGGGCAACCGCATCCGCACCGCCCTGCTTGCCGCCGTCAGCCACGACCTGCGCACCCCGCTCGCCGGCATCAAAGCCTCGGTCACCTCCCTCCGCGCCGACGACGTCGAGTGGTCCGAGGAGGACCAGGCGGAACTGCTGGAGGCCATCGAGGACGGCGCCGATCGCCTTGACCACCTCGTCGGCAACCTGCTCGACATGTCCCGCCTCCAGACCGGGACCGTCACTCCGATCATCCGCGAGACCGACCTGGACGAGGTGATCCCGATGGCGCTGGGCGGAGTCCCCGAGGACAGTGTGGACCTGGACGTCCCGGAGACCCTGCCCATGGTGGACGTCGACCGCGGCCTGCTGGAGAGGTCGGTCGCCAACGTGGTCGAGAACGCGGTGAAGTACAGCCCGCCGGGGGAGCGGGTGCTGGTCTCCGCAAGCGCCATAGCCGACCGGGTGGAGGTCCGGGTGGTCGACCGCGGCCCCGGTGTCCCGGACGAGGCCAAGCCCCGCATCTTCGAACCCTTCCAGCGCTACGGCGACGCCCCGCGCGGCAACGGCGTCGGCCTCGGCCTCGCGGTCGCCCGCGGCTTCGCCGAGGCCATCGGAGGGAGTCTGCACGCCGAGGACACCCCGGGTGGGGGCCTGACCATGGTGCTCGCCGTACGGACAGCACCGCAGCGGCGTGCGGGGCAGCCGGACCTGTCACCGGCGACGACCTGAAGCGCTCACCCGGCCCACCCCGGCCGACGTGGTGCCTTTCTTGATGAACCCGGTGTCGTCGATGATCAGTACCCCGTCCGGACCGAGACGTTCACCGACGTAAGCACGGACGTCGTCACGCAGGGCATCCGCGTCCCAGACGCTGCTGTTCAACAGCCGCTGGAAGCCGTCCGGAGTGCGGTGGCCCGCCCATTCCGCGAGCTGCCAGCCGTTCTTGCGTGCCGCTTGGCCCAGCAGACCGCGGACATAGTCCCGCATCCGCCACCGCAGATCCGCCCGACCGAACCGGCCCGCCACCCGCTCGAGTACCGACTCCAACTCCGCAGCCCGGCAACCGACTTCAGTCATCCCCTCCATGCCGGGACAACGACAACCGCCAGCTCAGGACACGAACCGCTGCTGGAACTAGTGTCCTGCGCCAGTAGTTGATCGTGAGTAGTTGTGTGACTTCTGCTGCTGGTGCGTCAGTTCCCCGTCGGGGCCCGAAACTGGAACCGTTGCTGCTGTCTGATGACGAGCGGGCGGTGTTGGGAAGGTGGACGCGCCGGGCGACATCGGCCCAGGCGCTGGCCCTTCGGGCGCGGATCGTGCTGGCGTGTGCGGGGCCGGAGGTGCCGCCGATTGTCACGGTCGCCCGGGATCTGTGGGTGAGTGCGGACACCGTCCGCAAATGGCGGCGGCGCTTCCTCGCCGAGCGGCTGGACGGGCTGGCCGATGAACCCCGGCCGGTCCGGCCGCCCACCATCACCGTCGACCAGGTGGAAGCGGTGGTGGTCACCACGCTGGAACAGGTGCCGAAGAACGCCACCCACTGGTCGCGTAAATCGATGGCCGAGCACAGCGGTCTGTCGAAGTCGACCGTGGGCCGGATCTGGCGGCAGTTCCAGCTCAAGCCGCATCTCGCGGACACCTTCAAGCTGTCGACGGACCCGTTGTTCGTGGAGAAGGTCTATGACGTCGTCGGCCTGTATTTCAACCCTCCCGAAGGTGCGGTGGTGCTCTCGGTGGACGAGAAGTCGCAGATCCAGGCCCTGGACCGCTCCCAGCCCGTGCTTCCGATAATGCCGGGCATGCCCGAGCGGCGCACCCACGACTACGTCCGCAACGGCCTGACCACCCTGTTCGCCGCCTTCGACGTCGCCACGGGCGAAGTCATCACCGCCCTGCACCGCCGGCACCGGGCCGCGGAGTTCAAGAAGTTCCTGATCCGCATCGACAAAACGGTGCCCGCCCACCTGCAGATCCACCTGATCGTGGACAACTACGGCACCCACAAAACACCGGCGATCAGGGCCTGGCTGGCCAAACGCCCCAGGTTCGAGCTGCACTTCACCCCGACCGGCTCCTCCTGGATCAACCAGGTCGAGCGGTGGTTCGGCTATCTCGCCCACCAGATGATCCGCCGCGGCGCACACAAAAACATCCAGGCCCTGGAAGCCGACATCCGCGCCTGGGTCAAAGACTGGAACGAAGACCCCAAGCCGTTCATCTGGACCAAGACAGCCGAAGAGATCCTCGACTCCCTCGCCCGCTTCTGCCGACGGATCTCTGGCGCAGGACACTAGCGGTCCGTACGACAAGATTGTGGGCCCGGTGCAACCATCACGAAGGAGGCCCCATTCTCATGGACGCGAGAGACGCCGCCGACTGCCCCGAACCAGGCCCCGCTCGGCCGACGCAAGTGCCGCCCGCCGCGACCGGGGTGAGGTGGAGGGAGAAGGGGAGTCCTCCCGGCGTCGCCAATCGATACGGTGTCATCGGCGCGCTGTTGGCGGCGGGTATCGACGCAGCCCGGATACAGGTGTTTCACGACCCGGAGGACGGCGGCGTCTACTGGGTCGTCGCCCTGGATGGCGGACGCACGGCCGTACTGACCGACGACACTGAGGAACATGTGGTTCACATGGAGGGGCCGTGGCCGTTCAAGGCCATGCTCCTCGACCCGGACCGTGTCCGGACGAAGATCGATTACTCGATCAACGAGCTCACAGCTCACGTCGTCACGTGGTACACCGAAGCCGCAGGATCCCCGGTGGGCCCCATGGGAGGGTCGTCGGTTCACGGTGCCCGGAGTGATGTCACCGAGGTGGCGCACGAGGTGCCACATGATGAGGCGGTGAACAGCGACCACGTCGCCCTCGACTGCGGACTGCCGTTCGAGGAGCGGATCAGGGAGCTCGTCCGACTGTGGGTCCGCGACGGCCGTGGGCGCGACCACCTCGTGACCGGCAAGGCGTTCTTCGCGGTGTACTCCTGGCACCTCAAGCACTGGACCGACCACGACATCACGTGGGCGGAGTTCGTCGCCGCCTCCTACGACTCCCTCGGGGGCGCCGACGGCTGGACGGCCATGCTGCGGGAGCGGGCCGTATGCGAGGGCTGTGGTGACCGCTACCGGCTGGAGAACATCGGACTGTGCACCGGATGCATGCGGTACACCTGCTATGCCTGCGGCCCCCATGGGTCCTGCACCGGCGAAACGCTCTGACCGGCGGCGGACAGGGTTCGCCCAATCGCTCGGCGACGGGCTCAGCATGTCCTCCGCTCGGCGAGATCGGCGGGCAGGTGTTCTGCAGCGAGCCGGGAGTATCACTCATCAGCCACGAGAGCCACTGCATCGGCATCCGCGTCCACTCCCGGCCTGCTTCCTCAGCTCCGCTGGCCATCCAGCGCTCCTACCAGGTGCGGCCGGGCTGGTCCTCCAGCCAGTCCAGCAGCTTCATCAGACCGCGGTGCCGTGTGCGCAGGTCGGCGTCGCTGTCCGCGGTGAACGGCAGCGCGAGTGTGCGCTCCAGCACCTGTTCGCGCGGTTCCTCCGTCTGCCACCAGGTCGTCGGCGCTTCGCGATTCTCCTGGCCGGGAGGCAAGGGGGCGTGATGGACGGGGGCGGAGGGCCGGGCAGTCACGGTCGCGGTGGTCACGCTGGGCCTCCACCGAGGCCGTGCCGGACAGCGTCTGGAGAACCTCGGAACGGTAGCCCGGGGCGGGCATCACCGGTTTGACGGGCTCTGCAGCCTGCCGGGCGTGGTGGGCCAGCACGTGCGCGACGACCTCGTCCTCGGCGGGTTCGAGGTACTGCTCCGTGGTGCTGATGTGGAGATGGCCAAGGACCCATTGGACGTCGGTGAGCGAGAGCTTGGGGTCGCGCACCATGCGTTTGGCCGCGCTGCGCCGCAGGTCATGCAGGGTCCAGTTTGCTCCCAGGGTCTCGTTGGCCCGGGCGAACACCATGCGGGCCGCGTCGTAGCTCAACGGCCTGATCGGGCGTCGGAGGATCCACCACAGCGGTTCCTCCGGCCCGTCGAGGGCCTGCGGGCGGATCTGCTGCTGGTGGAGCCGCAGCCATACGAACGCGTCGCTGGAGGCGGGGATCCGTTGCAGGGCCCGGGAGCCCTTGCGGATGACGCCGATCGTCTGGTCACCGGGGCTGAGCCGGTCGCGGCTGACGCCGAGGAGTTCCGAGGCGCGCGGGCTGGCCGAGATGTAGAAGGCGACCAGCGCGCGGTCGCGATGCGAGGGCAGGGCTGCGAACGGCGCTGTCACGTTGGTTGGCCGGGCGGGATGATCTTCTGGTTGATCTTGCTGAAGGGGGCTGTCGGTCGCGACCGTACGGCGGCACGCCTGCTCGGTGTCACCGTCGTGATGGGAACACGCCGCCGCGTCGATGTTCAGCAGGGTGCGCGTCATGGTGCTGGTCGGCGCGGACAGCTCCAGGGCGCGCTCCTGGCTGTGACGTGGACGAGGCGGGTCTCCCCGAGGGTGGTGAACGCGTGGCTGAGGTGGACGTGGTGCTTCTGCTCGCCGTACGTCAGCCACGTGTCCGACCGCTCGCCCTCGGGGAGCCGGTCCATGAGGGCGTCGGCGGCCTCGAGTGCGGCGCGGGCCTGCTCGGGCTGGTGGTTGAGGGCGTAGGCGCGGGCGGCGACCGCGGCCGCCAGCGTCGCCGCGGCGGTCGGCCGGTGCCCGGTGACGTGACGGGCTCGTTCGGCGAGGCCGGCCGCCGCCTTCGGGGCGCCGTAGTTGAGCGGGACCATCGCCTCGCGGGCGAGGACCCAGGCGTGCAGCTGGGGATCGCCGGATTCGGCGGCGGCCTGGGCGGCGGTGGCGCACCAGGCGCGGGACTCCCGGCGGCTGCCCAGGTCGTGTAAGACGATCGCGGTCATCCCGGCCATCTGCCCGGCCGTGCGGCACAGCCGTGCCCGGACCGGCGCGGGCTGAGGGACGGTGAGCAGCGGGCGCAGACCGGCGAAGTCGCAGACCAGGTCGGCGAGGACGAGGGTGGGCTGCTGGCCGTGGTAGCCGTACCCGTAGCTCTCGGCTGCCGCTTCCAAGTCGGGCAGGTCCTGGGGCACGTCGGGGGAGAGGGGCTGGTCGACGTCGGTCCGGGCGGCGCTGAGGGCGGCGAGGGCCGGGGCGTTGAGGCCGGCGGCCAGTGCGCCGCGCGGCAGGTTGCGGCGTTTCATGGGGTCATCTCCATGGTGGGACTCCGTGCTGTGGGCGGCGGTGTCCTCCTAGGGATGCGCAGCGAGCCGCAGTAGGGCACCGGGAATGCGCAGTCCGCCGGCGATTCTCTCGACAGTCGCCAGCGCGGTGACAGCTGCGGTGCCCCGAGCGATCTGGCTGACGCGCTCGGATTTGAGCGCGCACGCCTCCGCGATCCGGTTGAAGGAGATCCCCGCGTCGTGGGCCATCGCGAACACCGTGGTGAAGTCCCGCTCGTGCAGGGCCCGGACGAACGCGGGGTCGGCCAGCAGACGGCGCGGTACTTGGGCGGGTGACGGCGGTAAGTCATCCCCAATTCCCCCTGAAATCTCGTGGAATGACAGTGTGTCACTCAATGGCCATACCCACCGTGGGTGCCCCGTCACGGGGTTATCGCCAGGGTCCGCCGTGGCTGTACTGGGGGTGTTCGAGGCCGCGGCTGTCCAGGGCCCGGCGACGCCGCCGCCGGTGATCTGCTCCCAGATGGCGAAGCGGACGGTCATCTCGGCGCGATGGTCGGATGCGGGGATCAGATGGCGGAGGGGTTGGAGGTGGGGTGAGATGCCGCTGGGGCCTTGACCCTTGATCCTGAAGCGGTGGGCGGTCGAGCGCACCTACGGCTGGCTCATGCTCCACTGCCGCCTCGCCCGAGACGATGAAACCCTGCCGGTCCGCTCCGAAGCCATGACCGAAAGTACTACCGCAGCAAGGACGAACTCTTCGACGCCGTCTTCGCCGAGCACCTGGATGTCATTGTCGAGACGGTCCCCGTCACCGGCGACGACCTTCCCGGCTATGCCGTCCGGCTCTACGACGCCTACCTCCTCCGCCCCGAACTGGTCCGCCTGGCCACCTGGGCCCGACTGGAACGGACGCCCACCGGCGACCTCTACCACTTCATGCCGGGCCACGACGCACAGAAGATCCAGTCGATCGCCGACGCCCAAGCCAGGGGCCTCGTCGATCCCGGCATCGCGCCGGCCGACGTGCTGGCCATCGTCACCACCATGTCGATGACCTGGTCACCGGCGAGCCCCATGTACACCGCACACAAGGACGAACCCGAAGCCGCTCACAAGGCACGCCGCACCGCACTCGCGCTGACCGTCCAGCGCGCCTTCACGCCGTGATCCGCCAGACAGGGCGCTGCGCCCGCGTGGACTAGTGGTGCTTCGTTACGTCGGGTGATCTCGCCTGGTGGTGGGCGTCTTCTCTGGTATGAGGCTGGGGGAAGTGGAACGGCTCCGGGGTGAGTTATCGGGGTTCGTTGCCGAGGTGTTCGGGTCGTTGCCGCGGCGGGATCAGCGGCGGTGGGGCGAGTGTTACCTGCGGGGTCTGATGCTGGACGGCCGACGCAAGTCGATCCAGCCGATGGCGGATCGGCTGCCGGACGGGAACATGCAGGCCCTGCAGCAGTTCGTTAACCAGTCGCCGTGGGATCCGCTGCCGGTGCGGCGGCGGATCGCCGAGCGGCTGTCGAGGTGATCACTCCTGAGGTGTGGGTGATCGACGACGTGTCGTTCCCCAAGTGCGGCAAGGCGTCGGCCGGGGTGGCCCGCCAGTACTGCGGGGCGGTTGGGAAGCGGGCGAACTGCCAGGTCGCGGTCAGTGTCCATGCCGCCACCGACACCGCCTCGTGTCCGTTGGAGTGGCAGTTGTATCTGCCGCGTGAGTGGAC